>JAUNBT010000065.1:3340-14718 GCA_030526985.1 Lachnospiraceae bacterium
GTGTACTTGAGGCAGGAGCTTCGTCATTTTTTTTAGCTTCTGCGGTCTTAGTAGTTTCGCCGGATAAGGAAGCTGGGTCGGAAGTGATTTTAGATGCTTCCGGGGTAGTTAAAAATTGTTCTAAGGTTGATTTGATTACACTTACCTGTGGACCGTAGATAACCTGAACACCATTTCCTTTTTGGATTACGCCACGGGAACCGCTTTGTTTTAAGGCAGCTTCGTTCACCTTGGAAGGATCTTCAACGGTACATCTTAAACGGGTTGCACAGCAGTCGACATCGGTGATGTTTGCTTTTCCGCCGAGACCGAGTACGATCAGAGGGGATACGCCGTAATCTTTTCCGCCGGCAGCTTTGGCAGCCTGTACATCTGCTTTTGTATATAATTTGGTTTCTTCGTCGTCATCTTCCCGTCCTGGTGTCTTTAAGTCGAATTTTTTGATCAGGAACTTAAAGATGAAGTAGTAAAGGAAGAAGTAAATGATACCTACTGGGATAATGCGAAGCCAGCTGGTCTTGTCATTTCCCTGTAAAATACCGAATAATAAAAGGTCTAAAAATCCGCCGGAGAAAGTTAGGCCGACTGCGATATTTAACATATGTGCAATCATGTATGCTGCACCGGCAAGTACAACCTGTACACCGAATAACATAGGTGCAACGAACAGGAAGGAGAACTCAATTGGTTCTGTAATACCTGTGAACATGGATGTCAAAGCGGCAGATAAAAGAAGACCGCCAGCAACTTTTTTCTTTTCCGGTTTTGCACACTGGTACATAGCAAGGGCAGCACCTGGAAGACCAAAATCATGAAAATAAATTCACCGGAGAAATACCGGGTTGCATCTGCGCTGAAATGTACAACGCTTGGATCTGCAAGCTGTGCAAAGAAGATGTTCTGACCACCTTCGATGAGCTGTCCTGCCACTTCCATCGTTCCGCCGACAGCTGTCTGCCAGAAAGGAAGATAGAATACATGGTGAAGACCGAAAGGAATCAGGGCTCTCTTGATAATACCAAATGCCAATGTTCCAAAGTAGCCGCTGCCGGTTACTAATCCGCCAAGGGCATAGATTCCTTTTTGGGCAAATGGCCATACAAAAAACATTAAAATGCCGACTAAGACATAAACCAATGTGGAAATAATCGGGACAAAACGGCTTCCGGAAAAGAAAGAGAGAGCATTTGGAAACTCAATCATATGGAAGCGGTTATGAAGGGCAGCAACGCCGAGTCCGACGATAATACCGCCAAATACACCCATCTGTAATGTCTGGATTCCACACATGGTTGTGATGGTTCCGTTAAGAACACCGTCTGCGATAGTTCCATCCGCTAAGATCTGGCCGGAGTTGATTAACATGGCGTTGACAGATACGTTCATAACAAAGTAGGCAATGACCGCGGAAAGAGCGGCAACTTCCTTTTCTCTCTTTGCCATGCCGATTGCAACGCCGACGGCAAAGATAAGGGGCAGGTTATCAAAGATTGCGCTTCCTGCTTTGTTCATAACAGTTAAAAGTGCGTTGAGCACAGTTCCAGGGCCTAATATGGACATTAATCCATAGGATTCGATCATGGTAGTGTTTGTAAAAGAACTACCGATACCGAGCAGTAAGCCGGCCACAGGCAAAACTGCAATTGGGAGCATGAAGGAACGTCCTACACGCTGCAAAACACCAAAAATTTTGTCTTTCATTTTGACTCCTCCTGTAAATGAAATAATATGATATTGCACCAGGTTATTTTACCCAGTGATTGTGCGGTCACTCAGCAGAATTCTGCATGGTGATTCTTTTAATATGGACCGTAAGGTAGACAACTTCCTCCTCACTGATCTCAATTTTATAATTAGCTTCAATATGTTCCCGGATGGCGAGAGCACACTGATAACTTTCTTTGTATTGATCCCGGATCATAGAGCGGAATAAGAAATCTCCATCATCGGGAATCTGTTTTGCCTGTAATACTCTTGCGGCAAAAAATTTAAGATGAGTGATAAAACGTTCAAAGTGAATGGAACTTTTATCCACATGAATGGTGAACTGGTTCTCTATAATTGTTACAATCTCATCAATCAGTTTTGGAATGTCAAAGGTGACATCCATTTTTGTATCGTACTCCGAAGTGATAAAATGAAGGGCGATAAAGCCGGCTTCATCAACGGGAAATTCAAGGCCCAATGCATTTTTCAGGATGGTAAGGCTCTGAACACCGACATGAAATTCGGAAGGATAGTACTGTTTGATCTCCCAGAGAAGGGGATTTTGAAACAGCAGGTTTCCTTTTTTTCGTTCAATGGCACAGCTGATATGATCGATTAAGGACAGATAAATCGTGTCCTTTAATTTATCTCCCAACATTTTTTTTGCATAGAGAATAATTTTATCTGCTGCCTGGATATGATCAAGAGGAATATCCTTGATGATATCAATCAGTTTGTTATTTTGATCCGGTGTGTCCAGATGAAAAACTTTTTCTATTTTATCGTCTGGGATGGGTTGTCCGGCCTTTTTTCCAAACCCGAGTCCGCGGCCCATGACAATCAATTCCTGTCCCATGTCATCTTCGGAAGTTACAATGTTATTATTTACGATTTTCACTATTTTCATTAAATCTCTCCCATTATGAAAACAATCGGCATATATTTCGCCGGAAATATAAAAAACCAACCTTGAAAAAGATATACCTATCCTTTCAAAGTTGGTTTAGCCTGCATTACCAGTAACAATCCAAGTATGTCTATCTATTCTGTTCGCTTAACTACGAAAATGATAGCAGATACCAAATTGGTTGTCAAGGTGAAAAAATTCACAAAAATTACTACAGTTTTTTGATAATTGTGCTATATGTCCGTTTCAAAAACAGGCTGCAAAGAGCCAGTGCCATCAGCTCGGCAATCGGGAAGGAAAGCCAGATTAGATTCACATTTCCCGTTTTGGATAAAAACCAGGCTGCAGGCAGAAGAACAATCAGCTGACGGGCAAAGGAAACCAGCATACTCAAAATACCACTTCCAAAAGCCTGAAATACGGAAGAACTTACAATATTAAATCCTGCAAAAATAAAGCTTAAACTGATAATACGAAGCGCCGGAACACCAATCGAAAGCATATGCTCAGAAGCATCAAAAAGTCCCAGCAGTTTATCAGGGAAAATCTGTAAAATCAATAGGCCGACAATCATAATTCCAACGGCGGAAATAATGGACAAGCGGATTGTCTTCGTAATTCTTTCTTTTTTGCGAGCTCCATAATTATAAGCAATGATGGGAACCATACCATTATTTAAACCAAAAACCGGCATCATAATAAAACTCTGCAGTTTGAAATAAGCACCAAAGACCGCAACTGCGGTGGATGTAAATGCCATCAGAATCCGGTTCATGAAAAATGTCATGACAGATCCGATTGCAACCATCAGGATAGAAGGAATTCCCACATAAAGAATCCTGCCGATCGTTGGCTTGTCCGGTTTAAAATCTGGGAGATTTAGATGAATCTCTTTATTCTTTGTCACATTAAAATAGAATGCTAAGCAGGCTGCAATGGACTGACCAAAGATTGTTGCAACAGCGGCTCCGGCGATTCCTAACTTCGGTGCACCAAACAGACCAAAAATTAAAATCGGATCTAAAATAATATTGATGATAGCTCCGGTTCCCTGTGTAATCATGGCATAAAAGGTCCGGCCGGTAGACTGTAAGAGACGTTCAAAAATAACCTGGCCAAACAAACCAAAGGATAAAACACAGACTAAAGTCAAATAAGTGGTACCATCCTCAACAATATGGGCGATATCTGTCTGTCCCATAAAAAAAGAGCGTGTCACAAATATTCCGATGAATAAAAAGATAAGGTAAACCACGCCAGTTAATAAAATACCATTACATGCTGCCCGGTTAGCACCTTTAAAATCTTTTTCTCCTAACCGTTTGGAAAGAAGTGCATTCATACCGACTCCGACACCGGATATGGTGGCGATCATCAGATTCTGCATCGGGAAAGCTAAAGATACTGCAGTAAGTGCATCTTCACTTAACTTGGCAACAAAAATACTGTCTACTACATTATAAAGAGCCTGCACTAACATGGATGCCATCATCGGCAGTGCCATGGAAAATAAAAGATTAGGAACGGGCATGACGCCCATCTTATTCTCAGCAGGCTGTGCATTTTCAGAACTCATAAATTTCCTCCTTCGTATATACTGCATGTAAGCGTATCACGATAAAATATAGAAGTCAAGACCAAAGAAAAAGGCATTCCAGCTTGCGACTAGAATACCTTTTCTATTATGTATAATTTAGGAAAGTTTGAATGCCTCTTTTTGTTCTTTTTGTCCAGCTTTTACTTTTGTGCGGACGAGCAGGGCAGCTGCAAGAGAAACGACGGCAAGAATGCAGCCTACTAAAAAGGCTTTGGAATAATCACCGTTGTTGTTTAATTTTACAGCGACACGGGGACCAATCAGACCAGCGATGCCGAACATCAGGTACATAACACCATAATTTTCTGTAATGTATTTGGAGCCGAACAAATCTGCAGTAATCGGGGTGATGGTACCGCCAAATCCACCGTAACAAAGTGCAGTAAGAGCCATGCAGATGATGGCGGGAACCGTTCCCGGAGAGATGGATAAAAATCCCATCGTAATAATCGGAATTGCACAGATAATACAAAGTGTTACATATTTATCAGTATGGTCCGTGACAGTGCCCCATAAAATACGTCCGGCCATACTCATAAAGGAAAACAGAGAGACAAAGGCAGCAGCTTTTGTAGCAGTCATAGCATAGCCGCTTTGTAAAATCTGGGAAGCCTGGCTGATTACCATCATGCCGGAGGTAAGACCGAAAGCAAAGCAATGGCAGCTACATAAAACATGCTTGTCTTTACCATCTGTCCACGGGTCAGGTCAGGTACCGATGGTTTTGGTGCGGCCGATTGATTTTTAGCCGATTGTTTCGCCTGATTTTTCTTGTATTCCACATACCCTTCTGGTATTGGCTTGATAATAAAAGCGGCGGCAATCAAAACAACCAGACAGATGATGCCAATCACATGAAATGTTGTTGTGATGCCCTGTTTTTCAATCAAATTTGCAAGGATTGGAGACCAGATAATAGCAGCTCCGCCATAGACCCCTGCCATAAGTCCGGAAGCAATTCCCTGATTTTCCGGAAGAACGGAGGCAGAATAACCCATCATAGTAGGATAGATCAGGCCGGCACCGATACCGGTTCCAAGACCGTAAGTTAAAAACAGCATGGGAACGGTTGTCACATGTCCACAGGTCAGATAGCCAATTCCAAACAAAAGTCCGCCGATTAAAACCATTTGTTTCGGACTTAAATGTCTGGTGAATCCACCAAGTACGGTTGGGGACATGGTGGAACATAATATTGTAATTGTATAGCACAAAGCCACTGTGGCGGTGACAGATTCACCGCCCAATGCCTGTACAAAAGGGGTCTGAACAATAGACCAGGTGTATCCGAGACCGACAATAAAAGAAACAATCAGTCCGGTAATAAAGTATAACATTTTTCTTTTTTCAAATGCTTCATATTGTTGTGTCATAAAAATCTCCTTTTGTCTTTCGAAAATGAAGCAGCCATTTTTTATTAGCCAAGAACCTTTGCAGGATTTGTCACAAATATTTTTTCAAGCTGTGCTTCGGTGACGCCTCTTTCCTTTAACATCGGAATGACGCGGGATGGAATATTTAAAATATTGGCATGAGCCATAAAATCAAGATCATCCTTTGGTACTGGACGAGGACGTCCAAGTTCAACAGTTACAGAGTCGTGGCTCATAAGAATCTGATCTTCATAGCCCTTCTTGATCAATGCAGCGATTACGTCGCAGCGTTCTTCATCCGTTGGAGTATGGAATAAATCTCCCTCTAAACCAAACCGGTCAAAACAGTCAAATACACCGTACTGAAGAACTCTCTCATGGTAATCAATGTCTGTGCTTCCACACATATGACCGATGGAGATGTCTGTTGGATTTGCTCCATTTTCAATAAGAAGCTTTGCCTGGTCTGGTCCCATGGTTCCAAGCTCTGTGTGTGTGATAATCGGAGCACCGATTTCAGCATTGACTCTTGCAGCGGCCTTAAAGAATTTTTCCTCGAAAGGAGTGATTTCTCCGGCACTGGAGGCCAGTTTCATAACACCGGCTTTAATGCCTGTATTTCCGATTCCTTCGGTCAGCTCTGTTTTCATCATTTCATAAATCTCTGTTTCCACATCAGCAAATCCGCTTCTAAATTTCCAATACATAAATGCACTGGCCGGTTCATAATAATATCCGGTAGAACAGATAATATTAAGATCCATGATAGCAGCCATTTTTGCAAGGAAAAATGGGTCACGTCCACATTCATTGTTTGTTGCGTCCACAATCGTTTTAAAGCCGTATTTTTCTTTTAATGGTGTGAGCCATTTCATATTTTCTTTAATGCATAATATTTCGTCGAAACCGCCTAAAGTATAATCTCCTTGGAATCCGCAGAATCCATAAATAAGATGTTCATGCATCAATGTTTTTCCGAGATCTTTTGCTTCGATAGGTCCTAATACAGTATTTATTGTTTTACCCATAGTAATTTCTTCCTTTCTCATTCTAAATGGTGTAATCTGTTAGGAAGACAGACTACCATTTTAATTATTGTAAGTTACCCCTCCAATGGAAATTTATCCATGCCAAATGCCTGGCCCCATGCACAGACACCGCAAAGGATGAGACCAAACATCATACTTAAGATTAACCCGATTATGTTGGCCCAGTCAAGAAGTCCAACGCCACAGGCAAATGTCAGTGCAACGCCGGCAAAAATAATCGGAACATCTCTAAACGGTGTTTTGTCAAGAAAAGCAATGTGGATGACCATTGTAATTGTTGTACCAACTAAAATTGGTAAAAATCCTGCCAATGCACTTCCAAAGACACCGAATGTCATAAGAAGTAAGTCGACCTGTCCCCAAATTGGACCACAGACGGCACTTGCCATCAGGTGAGGAACATCTTTTACCGTGCTTCCCATGCCAAAGAATACGGCAAGGCAGACAAACATAATCCATGGATGCCCTTTAAATGCCGGTATCAGTGTGTAAATGTAATTAAATACAGAACACCAGAATGATGTCCAGATTGCGAAAAAAATAACAGCTTTTTTACTCATAACGTACCTTTCTCTCCTTTGATTGATAGTGTAAAATGTAATTATCCCAAGTCAGGCTTAAAATAACTACAATTCATAGTGGATGCGTTACAATGCGATTTCTGCAGAATCATGATTGTATTTAATATTAAAGCAATCTTCATACCAACCTGTAAAAAAAGAAAAAACAATGATTTTGGGGGGATTTCTTTGATTTGAAAAAAGACCGCGTGTTTTTTAACTGGACAGCAGTCCGGAAAAATGTTTGATAATAAAACAGACAGAAGGTATCAAAAAAGTGAGGAAAGGGAAGATTAGCGTTGTTTTTACTGTGAGATAGGACTTGGCATAATTTGTGCTACTTAATACTATAAAGAACAGTTAACAAAATTTAAAAAAGAAACGTAAGGAGGATACTTAAATGAACACAGAGAAATTACCATTTAAAATGCCGTCAATGGATGTAACAGGAAAAGTAGCCATCGTAACTGGGGGAACAAAAGGATTAGGATACGGGATTGTTATGATGCTTGCAGCTCATGGTGCCAAGGTTGTAATCACAAGCCGCCATCAGGATGACTGTGATGCTGTAGCAGCTGAAGTAAAAGAAATGGGCGGGGAAGCTCTTGGAATAAAGACAGACGTTCAGAGTATCAGCGAAATTGAAAATCTGGTAAGCAAAACAGTGGAAGCCTTTGGAAGATTGGATATTATGATAAATAATGCAGGAGTTGCCATTACGAAACGTCTGACAGAAATGACAGAGGACGAGTACAATAGAGTATTGGATTCCAACTTAAAGAGCGTATATTTTGGTGCCCAGACTGCTGCAAAACAGATGATTGAGCAGGGCGAAGGCGGAAAGATTATTAACATGTGTTCGATCGGTGGAATCAAAGGAAACAATCAGCTATCCACCTATGGAGCTTCCAAAGCCGGTGCAATCAACCTTACGAAATCTATGGCATGGGAATGGGGACGCTATAATATCAACGTAAATGCAATTTGCCCAGGCTATGTAAAAACTGCTTTGAATGCAGAACAGTTGGAAAATCCGAAATTCAAAGAGAAAACGTTAAAGGGAATCCCACTTAGAAGATTCGGTACCGTAGAAGAAATCGCAGCCCTTACCCTTTTCTTAGCTTCCGATTGCTGCAATATGCTCACAGGGGAAGCAATTGTTGCGGATATGGGGGCAACATTGGGTGGCAATGTATAAAGAACAGAGAAAATAGAAAACATAAAGATGATAGATTCGATACATAATTAAAAATGAAACGAAAGAAAGCCGGTCCTCTTGCTGAATGAAAAGGGACCGGCTTTTGTTGTGTAACTTTTAATTCATGTTTGTATATAAAATATCATAAAACAATAGAAAAAAGAAAAATAATATGATATAATCAATACAAAAAGAGGTGGTATCAAATGAAGTATTATGAAAAGCTGATAGATTTTGGCTGTTTTAACAAAGAGCAGATTGTACAATTGACAGGTTCTGAGGCAGCAGCCTCCTCATTGTTATATGATTACCAAAAAAAAGGTTATATTGAGAGAGTGCGCAGAAATTTTTACGCAGTGATAAGCTTAGAGACAAAGCAACCGTTATACTCGCGGTATCAGTTAGGAAGTCATATAGCAGAGGATGCATGTATTTCACATCATAGTGCATTTGAAGTATATGGGTATGCCAATCAGGTGTTTTATGAAGTGTATGTTGCAACGAATTTGAGGTTTGAGAAATTTGAATACGATGGTATATGGTATCAGAAGATTGAGCGAAAAAAGAACATAGATATGATTCAAAATGGACAAATTCGAATTACTGGAATAGAACAGACGGTTGTTGACAGTATTCGTGATTTTGAGAAAATAGCAGGGATTGAAGAAGTTCTAAGATGTATTCTTTTGATACCAGATTTAAAGGAAGAAAAACTGCTTGAAGCATTGGAACGGTATCAAAATGGATTCCTTTATCAGAAGTGCGGTTACATTTTTGAACAGCTGAGAGATAGATTCTCCCTTTCTGATAATTTTTTTGTGGAATGTGAAAGGCATATAGCGACAACAAAACGTTATTTGCGAAAAGAATATAAAGATACCAAATGGCATGAAAAATGGCATTTGTATGCACCAAAGCAGCTGGAGAATTTGGTTAATAAGGGGGTGAATAATTACGATGCTGTTTGATAGAATGACAATAGGGCGAAAAGCTAAAGAACTGGGTTTTGTCAGAGATACTTATGAAAAAGTGTGTAGGTTGGCAGACATATTAAAGTTTATGGAACAGGATGAAGTGATTTCAAATACTCTCGCACTAAAAGGAGGTATCAGAGTATCTGTCACAGTTTTTGATTTTGACAAAGGAAGAAAAACTGTTTTGGAGAACATTTAAGAGTGGAATGTATTCACCTGAATATGTTTTTGAAGGAGTAGAATTACAAAATATTAAGAATCATCCGATGGCAATATGGAAGTGCAAAAAAAACAACAGTTGAAAAGTATAGAAATTGGTAAAAGAGATTATTACAGAACGACCCTACTCTTTTGAATAAAAGAGTAAGGTCGTTCTTTGTAACTGTTCAGAGTCAAGCGGGTTGTTGGTAAAAATCATAGTTTTTTCACCTTACATCGTTTTTTAAAAAACGCAATTCCATACTTATGAACCTGGTCAATCAGACCATCCCGGTTCCGGGCTTGGTCATAGTGTTTTTCCACAATTTGTGTTAAAGCAGTATCACAGGTTTTTTCTAAATTTCCATCAAAGGCATATTTTATTTCAATGACAATGCCAGTGTGGGAGTGTTTGTCTCGTATGATGATGTCGCTGTAGCCGTCGCCTGCTTCTTCGTTGGATTTTACTGCCCAGCCGGATCCGGTTTTTAATGCTCCAAATAAAATTCCGTGATAGAAATTTTCTTTGATACTGTTTCGGGCGGTCATGTCATGTATCCCGATAGAATCTAATAGATATTCATTTAAAATAGTTTCGATCTGTTCAAAATCGCCAGAGAGCAGGGCATGGCACAGGGCTGGAAAAGTATTTTTGTTATTCACAATTCTATTCTGGAACCAGGACTGAATCTGGGTGACAAAGAGGGATTTAATCTCTTTATTTGGAATAATCAGTCGACCAGAGGAGTCTAAAGTCAAATAACCAGTGCTAAAAAGAACACTCCACAGGTTTTCCGTGGACGTATCGAGCTCATTGTAGGTTAGATCCGGTTTTAAACTTCTCGAAATAGGAATATCTTCCATTAATAATTCCAGATCATCTTGTGTGTCATAGTCTGCCATGGAAAGGAGGCGAGCTACTAAAGCGTTGCTGCTGGTATTTGCCCAGTAATTTTGCGGCAATTTGTCCGGGTCGGCTAAGAGTGCTTTACAGTAGCTGATGACATCCCATGGACAATAAAGGTTACAGTCGCCAAAACGGTATCCATCATACCATTCACGAATCAGGGATAGTCGATCCTCTAAACTGTAGTATTCTAAGAGTGCAGTAGTTTCAGTTTCTGTAAACCCAAAATATTCTTCAAATTCTTTATCGGCAATTGTGTTTACTTCTATATTATTCAGCCCGGTAAAAATGCTTTCTTTTGAAATTCGCAGACATCCGGTTAAAACAGCAAAAAGGAGATGTGGATTTGTCTTTAGTGCTTCGCTTAACATGCCACGGATTAAGAGAATCATCTCGTCGTAATATCCATTTTGAAAAGCTTTATCGAGAGGAACATCGTATTCATCAATGAGTATGATTGCTTTGTTTCCATAATGTTTCTCCAGTAAATAAGTGAGATCTTTCAGGCTGGATAAAAGATTTTCAAATGACATAACGGACATTCCGTTTTCAATTCCGGATAGTGTGGCATAAAGATTTTTATCTCTGTCAGATAATTTCTCACTGTCTTCCAATAGGGAAAATCGGGCTGCCTCTGAACTAATCAAATTCTTCATCCGATTTACAGCGGTATCAAAGTCAAGACCTTCAATTCCTTTCATGCTGACAAACAGGACAGGAAATCTTCCCATAAAGCGGTTGCATAAATCTGCTTCTTTTGAAATTGCAAGACCATCAAACAGTGTTTGATCTGTTCCAATTTCAAAAAAAGACTTTAACATGCTCATATTTAAAGTTTTGCCAAATCTCCGGGGACGGGTAAATAGTGTAACCTGGGAAAGAGTGCGCAGCAGGTCTGCGATCAAAGA
>JAUNBT010000377.1 GCA_030526985.1 Lachnospiraceae bacterium
AGAGAAATTGGCAAAACTTCGCCCTGCATTTAAAGAAGGTGGAACTGTAACAGCCGGTAATGCTTCTGGTATTAATGACGCAGCAGCAGCAGTTGTTTTGATGAAAGAATCAAAAGCAAAAGAACTGGGAATTAAACCAATTGTTCGCTTGGTTGATGCGGCAGTTGCAGGTGTAGACCCACAGATCATGGGAATTGGACCGGTACCAGCAATGAAAAAATTATTTGCGAAGACTGGACTTACAAAAGACGATATTGGATTAATCGAGTTAAATGAAGCATTTGCGGCACAGGCTGTTGCTTGTATTCGTGAATTGGATTTGGATATTGATAAAGTGAATGTGAATGGTAGTGGTATTTCCATGGGACATCCTATTGGAGCAACTGGATGTATTATTACTGTGAAATTGATGAATGAGATGGTTCGTCGCAATGAAAAATATGGAGTTGCTACATTGTGTATTGGCGGTGGTCAGGGACTTGCTGTATTATATGAGCTTTGCGCATAATTAAGTAAATGAATTTTCTGGCAAGTGGGTAGTTAATCAAAAAGAATATAAGCACTTGCCAGAATAAAAAAACAAATCAAAAGCAGATGCGATAAAGTGACTGTATTTGATGGGAAGTATGAAAGGAGTTTTTATTTTATATGAAAAAACCAGTATTTGTGACGGCAAAAGAGGCCGTGGACATGATTGAAAATGGTTCCACACTGTGTACGATTGGAATGACATTTGTTTCAGCAAGTGAAAGTATATTAAAAGAAATTGAAAGCCGTTTCCTTAAAACAGGTCAACCACACGATTTAACATATTTTCATACTTGTGGTCAATCGAATCGAGAAGGTGGAATGCAGCACTTAGCGCATGAACATCTGCTTAAAAGAATTATTGGCGGTCATTGGGGATTGAGCCCAAAGATGATGGAATTAATTTCTGGCAACAAAGTTGAGGCATATAATCTTCCTCAAGGACAGATGGCTAATATGTTTCATAGTATGGCATTGCGCGAACCTGGGAAATTGAGTAAAATAGGTTTAGGGACTTATATTGATCCACGTATTGAAGGTGGGAAAATGAATGAAAGAACAAAACCGCTGGAAGATATTGTGGATATTGTTACAATAGATGGTGAAGAATACATTAGATATTTGCCTGTTCCGATTGATACATTGATCATTCGTGGTACTTATAGTGATGAAGTTGGAAATATTAGTACGGAACAAGAAGCAATGGTTCTTGAAATTTTACCTGCTGTAATGGCCACAAAGCGATTTGGTGGAAAGGTTATCTGTCAGGTGAAACAAGTTGTAAAAAAAGGATCCATTGATCCTAAAAGAGTTGTGGTTCCGGGAATTATGGTTGATGCAGTTGTAGTTTGTGATAATCCGTTTGAGGATCATAAACAAACACATTCATGGTATTATAATCCTGCTTATAGTGGTCAAGCGATGGGACAAGAATCGAATGCTGAACTCGTTCCGTTTTCTGTACGTAAGGCTATTGGCAGAAGAACTGCAATGCTATTGGAAAAGGATGCAGTAATCAATGTTGGTACAGGAATTCCCAATGATGTAATGGGTTCTATTATAGCAGAAGAGAATATTGGCGATGATGTGATGATTACCGTAGAGTCAGGCATTTATGGCGGTATTCCAGCAGGTGGTGTGGACTTTGGAATTTCCATGAATCCCCAGGCGTTAATTCCGCATGACAGACAGTTTGAGTTTTATAATGGTGCGGGTATTGATTTTACGTTTATGGGCGCGGGAGAAATGGATCAGTATGGCAATGTGAATGCGACGCGCATGGGCCCGAAAGCGGCTGGTGCAGGTGGATTTATTGATATTACCAGTACTGCGAAAAATGTGGTATTTTGTTCTACATTTACTGGTGGTGGATTGAAAACCGAGTTCGATGAAAATGGCTTGAAAATCGTTCAAGAAGGAAGTTTCCAGAAGCTGGTAGATAAGGTTCAACAGATTTCATATAATGGAAAACTGGCGGTTGAACGTGGTCAAAATATGCATTTTGTTACAGAACGAGCGGTGTTTAAATTGACAAAAGATGGTCCATTGTTAATTGAAATTGCAAAAGGCATTGATTTGCAAAAGGATGTGTTGGATTTAATGGGATTCACTCCGTTAATTGCAGAGGATTTAAAAGAGATACCTACTAATATTTATGGAGAAGAACCATTTGGATTGAAACAGATCATTTATGATAAGCTAAAATAGGAGGATATATGGATAGAATACGTTTGCATCATG
This sequence comes from Lachnospiraceae bacterium, assembly GCA_030526985.1. Lineage (GTDB taxonomy): Bacteria > Bacillota > Clostridia > Lachnospirales > Lachnospiraceae > SIG292. The sequence goes on from JAUNBT010000377.1 coordinate 2,269, forward strand.
TTGGAATTGTAATGTCAGAAGAAAAAGCAAAAAGTTTCATGGAAAAGTTTTCATTGGAAACAGATTATAGAGAATATGTAGAGTCATATCAGGCGGATTGTCTGTTTACTAAATATTCAGATAAGGAATCCCCCCTTGAATTAGTGATTCCTAAGGCTGGTGTTCTGACAGAATATAATAATGGAAAAGGCGGATTGCATCACATTGCTTTTGAAGTGGAAGATGTAGAAAAAGTCCGAGCTGAATATGAAG
>JAUNBT010000066.1 GCA_030526985.1 Lachnospiraceae bacterium
TTTTGTTTTGTTCTTTTTGTTATGCAATTTCTATTTTTTGATTCTTTTTTATCTTTTACATGGAACCAGATTCTTTCTTATTCCTTATCTTGTCCATGTTTTTTTCTCTCATAAAATCTTCCGGCAACGAAGGCGAGAATCCCTACGCCGATTCCTGTCTGTAGACAGAATAAAAGGCTCTCAATCTCTCCCGGCAGCTCTCCGCCAATCGCCTGCTCTAAAACCGGAGTAAACCATGGCTCATAGCTTTCTCCACGGATTTCTTCTACCATCACGCTTCCTGCATCATCAGAGCCGCCAAATTCTGCTCCACGAAGTGCAAAAAACGGAACAACTGCAATTAAAATTGCAACGATCAATAAACCAATTACCAACTTTTTATCTTTTCCTGCCATCTTATGCTTCCTCCTTCAAAAAACCAATGGATTTCAATTCAGATTTAGCGAAAGATTCTAATCCGATTACTACGATAACGGATAAGATTCCCTCGATGATTGCAAGCGGAACCTGCGTCGGTGCAAACACACCTAAAAACTTCACTGCGGAAGCTGCAACACCGCCCTGCTCTGACGGATATGCCAGTGCAAGCTGTAAACTCGTCACACAGTATGTAAATAAATCACCCACTGCTGCTGCCACAAAAACGCTGATTCTCTTGCTGACACCTGCTTTTGAAAGTCCTTTATAAAGTCCGTAAGACACAAGCGGTCCGGCAATTGCCATAGAAAATGTATTGGCACCTAAAGTGGTAAGTCCTCCATGGGCAAGTAAAATTGCCTGAAAAATCAACACGATAATGCCCAGAATACTCACTGCACATGGGCCAAATAAAATAGCTCCCAGCCCAGTTCCTGTCATATGGGAACAGCTTCCTGTTACAGATGGAATCTTCAATGAGGATACGACAAAAACGAAAGCACCACACATCGCCAATATGGTCAGTGACTTTCTATTCTCCTTAAGTCTCTTCTGAATCGAAAAATATCCCAGTACTAAAAATGGAACACAAACGACACCCCAGGCGATACAATATCCTCCCGGCAGGTAGCCCTCCATAATGTGCATCGCATTGGAGACAGGCCCTACCGCAAATAGTGCTGCCAATGCAACGACGAATCCGAAGATTCTCTTTTGTTTTGTTGTCATAATTCTTTGCTCTCCTTTCAAATGTTTGTAAATTGCATTAACTCTATTCTAATCTTGTTGAGAAAGTTTGTCAATTAATTCTGCGAATTCTTCCACATTTTTTGGGTAAGCCTGTGTATCTTTCAAGATATTCTTTTTGGTCAAAGTCTCGTAAACATCCAGCATCATCGGCCGTTTTAGATTTGCCCGCTTTAGCACTTCCTCATTGGAGAACACATGAAGCGGCGTATCATCCGCAATAATCTTTCCATCGCAAAATACCACCGCCCGTTGGGCCCACCGGTAGGTAAAATCCACATCATGGGTGGAAATAAGCAGGGTTTTTCCTTCCCCCCAGAGTTGTTCTAATACCTGCTCAAGCATCTGGGCATTCAACGGATCTAATGCTGCTGTCGGCTCATCAAATACAATGACCTCCGATTTCATGGCGATAATATCTGCGATACTCACCCGTTTTTTCTCTCCGCCGCTTAAATAATGGGGCGGACGATCTTTAAACTCACTTAAGTTCATATAGTTTAAAGCCTCATCCACTCGATCCACAACTTCCTGCCGGGGAAGCTTTAAATTCATGGGGCCAAAGGAGACTTCCGCCATGACCGTAGAGGCAATAATCTGGTTGTCCGCATCCTGAAACACAATCCCAATATTTTTTCTAAGCTGATTCAAATTCTTTTTTGTAATCTTTTCACCGCGGTAGATGATCTCTCCATGACCGCCTTTTAACACCCCATTCAAATTCAGGAAAAAGGTCGATTTTCCCGCTCCATTTGAACCGATTACCGCAATTCTTTCTCCCTCATAGATCTTTAAATCCACACCATTTAAAGCATCTTTTTCATCGTTATATCGATAATGTAAATCTCTTATTTCTATCATCGGGTCTTTCATTTTATAGATTCCTTCCTTTTCCTATCTTATCATGTGCAATCAAAAGCATTTGACCCCGATATGAATTCCTACCAGCACCACCAGATAAATGGCCGCTGATAAAACCTCTATCGTCTCCACCTTCTTCTCCTCTTCAAGGAATCGAAGTTCTCCGTCATAACAGCGGGACTCCATCGCATCATAATAGGCATTCGCCTTTTTCAAAGACACAATAAATAAATTGCTGGCAATTCCCCCGAATGAGAGGCAGGATGTCTTAAAATCACAGTATCCAAGTCTTGACTGGGCTGAATTTTTCATCTTTCGCTGCGTATCCATCATAATAAAAATGTAGCGGTATATCATATTCATCAGTTCCACAATCATCTGCGGAACATGAAGCCGCTGTAATGCAGATATAATTTCACTTGCCGGTGTCGACAGTGTCAGCATAAACATCGCGCTCACCGCCCCAAAGGCTTTCAAAATCAAAAATAATGCCTTTAAAATACTGCTCTTCGTCGCATATAAATAGAAAAAATGCAAAGAAAGGTTATAATCTCCCAAAGGCTGTCTGGAAAATCCCGCCGCAATCGCCACACTTCCAAAAATCATAAATGCAATCGGAATTGTCATCAACGAACAATACCCTCTTACATCCACCTTTCCCTTCCATATTGATAAAACCGCCATGGTCAAAATAACAAACAGGGATACAAAAGGATCATCCAGCCCGATTGTAAGAATCAGCACGAATACTGCAAACAATACTTTAAAAACCGGATTCACACGCCGAAGCCCCGACGCATAAGCATAAACATCAATGGAAAAACCGCCTTCTCCGTGCTGATGTCTGTGACCGTGTTCATGTCCATGTCCATGACTATGTAACTTCCTATCTTTTGACATAGTCGCCTCCTTAGTGTATAGAATATCTATAATAAAAGGCTATGGAGCACTTCTATGTCCACAGCCTTTGCAGCCTTTTTTATAAACAATATCAGATTAAAAATAGTTCAAATCCGGATATTTCTATTGTTTTCCCTCTATTGTTTCTCTTCAATCGCCATAATCATATCGACTCTTGTCTGGTGTCTGCCACCTAAAAATTCTGCATCTAACCATGCATCTACGATAGCCTTCGCAGTCTCCACTCCGATAATTCTTGCGCCAAATGCCAAAACATTCGTATTGTTATGCTCTCTTGCAAGACGGGCTGTCACCGGGTCACTGCACACTACTGCTCGAATTCCCTTCACTTTGTTCGCTGCAAGGGAGATTCCCACTCCGGTTCCACAAATCAGAACTCCAAGATCTACTTCCTTCGATGCCACTGCATTGGCAACTGCCTCTCCGTACTCTGGATAATTACAGCTTACCACTTCGTCAATTCCAAAATTCACAACTTCATGGCCCTTCGATTCCAAATATTCTTTGATCTCCATCTTCATCTCGACTGCTGCATGGTCATTCCCAATTCCTATCTTCATCTCATACATCTCCTTTATCTGTCAATTGCCTTCCGTTCACACTAAGTAAAATTCTATCCCAGATACTCTCTTTTGTCAACAAACAGATTGTCTAAAATGACAAGTCCTAAAATGACAAAAGACCTAAAAAGACAAGATAATTCCCCCATCACAGGCATAGAGACTGCTGATTCCGCAGGTATCGATAATCTTCACTTCTTGAAAAGGAGCCTCTTTTAAGAGCATCTTCTTAAAATCCTCTGCCCTCTTTAGACAATTGCAGTGGGCAACGACTGCTGTCTTTTCCTCAAAGTGTTCGCCTTCTTCCCCTACAATCTGAGCCATTTTAAGAAGACCTTTACTCATTCCCCTTGCCTGGGCTTTCTTGATAATCTCGCCTTCTTTTGTTGCTCCCATCACCGGTTTTATATTCAGGGCACTGGCAAGAATCGCCTGCACCTTGGAAAGCCGTCCATTCCTCTTTAACACATCTAACGTCTCAAGGGTAAAATAAGTGTTTAAGCTGTCTCGATAGGCGTCTGCTTCCTTTACAACTTCCTCAAAAGAAAGTCCCTGATTACAAAGTTCCTCGAGCCGAAGCGCAATCAGATACTGTCCACTTGAAGCAGAACAGGAGTCAACTACATGAATCTTCTTATCACCATATTCCTCTCTATACAAATTCTTTGCCACCATTGCACTGTTATAGGAACCGCTCAGATTCGCCGACAATGTCACCACATAAATCTCATCTGCCTTTTTATAAGCTTCCATATAGGCTTCCGGTGCCGGGCAGGATGACTTCAATGCCCCTGTACTATTCCTCACTGCCGCTAAAAAATCCTGCTGGTCAAATGTCTCATCATCTATAAAATCTCTCTCATCCACATGGATTGTCAAAGGCACCATAGAAAAACAGCCCCTCTTCTTATCCTCTGGTGTAATGTCAGTACAACTGTCACAAACAATGCAATAACTCATAGTTCCTCCTACTGTTTTAAAATCTATCTCATCTAGTTTTCATTACCAGATATTAATATACCATAAAATAGGAACGAATACAATCTCTTAAATTCATATAATCGGAGACTGCGGCCAGCTCTCTTGCGGAATGCATCGCAAGCATAGGAATCCCTAAATCACAGCCTGGAATCGGAAGAATGCCGGACAAAATCGGGCCTATGGTCGTGCCTCCCACCAAATCAGAACGGTCAATTCCCATCTGATAGCGGATATTATTTCCTTCCATCAACTGTTTCATCGCACCGATCATTTCACAGTCTGTTGCATATTTTTGGGTGCCGCTTACCTTTAAGACGACTCCGCCTCCAAGAACCGGCTGGCTGGTCGGGTCACATTTTTCCGGTGCATTTGGATGAAGACCATGGGCACCGTCCACGGACAAATATCTGCTGTGGGCAAGGGCTTCCATATATTTTCCCTCCGGCATTCCATTGGACAATACAATAGAGCGGAGTATATTTTCCAATAAATTGCTTCCGGCACCCTGTTTGCTTCGGCTGCCAATCTCTTCATTATCATATAGAGCAATAAAAGAAATGCCCTGCTCCTTTTCACTGTCAATCAACCCTTCTACCAAAGCCTGGACAGAAGCCAGATTGTCCAATCTCGGAGAGGAAATCAATTCCTCTTTCATTCCGGTAAGACAAGGCTCTTCTCCATTGTAAAAATATAAGTCAAAGTCAAGAATCTGGTCCTTTGTCGTTCCGATTTCCTCAGCCAGATAATTTAAGAAAAAGTCCTCTTTATTCAGACTTTCCTCCCATAATCCAAGCAGGGGTAGCATATCTTTTTGTTTGTTTAACTCTACCCCTTTATTTACCTCTTTATTCATATGAATGGCCAGATTTGGGATGACAGCAATCGGCTTTTTGCTGTCAAATAGTACGCTCTTGGGATAGAAAATCCGGTCACTTTTTAATACCACTTTTCCCGCAAGACCTAACGGACGGTCCATCCAGGAAGATAAAATCGGAGAACCGTAGGTCTCAACATTTACCTTAAGATAGCCTTCTTTTTCCATCTCAGGATTTGGCTTTACTCGAAAACAGGGCTGGTCTGTGTGAGCTGCTGCCAATCTGATTTCCTGAATATAACTTCGCTTTGTTCCCATCTTAAACGCAAAGAGCATGGTATCATAAGGTTTTATATAATATCTGCCGCCCAAATGAGGGTCCATCAGATGATGAATGTCAAGCTCTTCAAAACCTGCTTCCTTTAACTGTTCTTCGCAGCAATTTACCACCTGATAAGGGGAACCGCTGTTTTTTAATAAATGCATCAATCGTTCCATAATTGCCTCCTGCTGTATTTTTATTTTTATTCTTTCTCATCTTGTGTTAAAATATAACTAAGGTGTTCCAACCAATGTTATCAACTTACTACGCTTATGAAAGGAGTTTTCCATGTTATCTATACAAATTCCAGATGTAAAAGATTTTATGAATCATCTATTGAGAGAGGATACGTTCCACCCTTTTTATCTGTGGGAAGCCTCTTTAAAAACTGCTGTTACCTACCATATTGATGGCCACTTAAACCGGGATTTTTTTAACAGCGATGAGCTGCCGGAAGACAACAGTCCCGGCTACATAAGCTGGAAAGAAATCAAACCTCAGCTTTTTTCCATGGTAAAAGGAAGTAAGACGCCCCTTTCCATGAAACTGATTCTTATGCTTTCCGGCTCGAATGTGGATCATCTTCTTACCAAATACAATCTACCACTATCCCGTGAAAACATCAATGGTTTATTTTTTAATATCCACTATGATGGAACGAAAATAAACTGCACGACCGGTGTTTCCTATCAGACCTTTACTATGGACAAACGGTTAGAAGAAGTATTTGATGAAAATATGCTCACTTATTTAAAGCACTATCAGATTCCTTTTGAATCTCTGTAGAGTATTTCATCTTTTACAAAAAGCCTCTCTATCCTGCTGCGATTATTCATAAATCGTCAGCATCGTGATAGAAAGGCTTTTTTATAAAAGAGGCTGTCTTCTCTTTTGATTATTCTTTCATCTGTTTTTTTAATTCTTTTATTGCTTCCTGCACCCAGGTGTCATCCGCAAGAGTATCTCCATTTTTAGCAATATAATTCTCTTCCATCTCAATATCCGGCTCAATTCCTTTATCATGAATATAGTCTCCGTTTGGAGTAAAATATTTTGAAATGGTAAGCTTTACTGCTGAGCCGTCACTCAACGGGAAGATTCGCTGTACGATTCCCTTGCCGTATGTTTTTTGACCAAGAAGGGTGCCGATTTTATAATCCTTTATTACACCGGCTAATATCTCGGATGCGCTGGCACTATAGCCATCTACTAAAACCACAAGCGGAATGGTAATCTCCGAGTCTGTCTCCGCTTTCAAATACTCTTTATTCCCCTGTTTATCTTCCGTCGATACAATTACGGAGCCGGCTGGAATCAAATCGTCGCTTACTTTTTGAACCTGCTCTAACAGACCTCCCGGATTGGAACGCAGATCAATAATCAGCGATTTCATCCCCTGACTTTCCAAATCCGCATAGGCATTGTGGAACTGATCATAAGTGGTCTCAATAAATTCATAAAGAGCGATATATCCAATTCCATCATCTAACATCTCATAATCTACCATCTGTGCCTCAACATCAGATCGTTTTGAATTGACAACAACCTCTTCGCCATCCCGGTATAAGGTAAGCTCGACCGTCTCACTGCTTCCCGTCCGAATTAAGTCAACTACTTCCGATAACTCCATGTTTGCCACAGAGGTTCCATCTACTTTCCGAATCACATCGTACTGCTGAACACCTGCCTGTGCTGCCGGACCATCGTCAAATACTCTTGTCACCGTAACTTCATTTGTCTGAATATTCTGGGAAACGACCACGCCAATTCCCTGATAATGCCCGGAATCATCCTCCACTAAGTCCTCATATTCTTCTTTCGTATAATATACAGAATAGGGATCTCCTAACTGATTCACATATCCTTTATAAATACCAGATTCAAAGTCCGTCTCTGCTGTGTCTTCCAAAAAATACTGATCAATCAACATCTGAATGGAAGAGAGCTTTTTATCTTCCGTACTTGTTCCTGCCCGCCCAACGGCAAAGCCGCCTGCTGCAAGAACCACTGCCAGAATAAGCCCCAGTATAATCTTCTTTTTCTTACTCATGTATGTCTTCCTTTCCTCTCGTGATACCATAAAACCCGTTCTATACCAAACTCAAAAGAAAGGGACAGAAGTTCTTTCTCCTCTGCCCCATACTGCTTTTAAAAATCCATCGTCTCCATGTACTTCATATATTTGACTACCATTAATGCAATCTTAAATGTAATGGCATCCTCGAATACTCTTAAATCCAGGTTCGTACTCTTTTGCAGCTTATCTAACCGATATACTAATGTATTACGGTGGATATAAAGCTGTCTGGATGTCTCTGATACATTCAGACTGTTCTCAAAGAACTTGTTAATCGTAATCAATGTCTCATCATCGAAATCATCCGGCGACCTTCCCTCGAAAATCTCCTTAATGAACATCTTACACAACGGCAGTGGCAACTGATAAATTAAACGTCCAATTCCCAACTTATTGTATGCCACTACAGTCTTATCATTATAGAAAATCTTTCCGACATCCAATGCCATCTTCGCTTCTTTATAAGAACGGGAAACTTCCTTAATCTCATTCACAATGGTTCCGAAAGCGACATGAACCTGTGTCATCGCTTCTGTATTCAACATATCGACAATCACCTGTGCTGTCTTCTCCAAATCTTCATAACTCTCGTTCGTCTTCACTTCTTTTACGAGAATAATGTTCTTCTCATCCACTGCGGTGATAAAATCCTTCGTCTTTGCAGAGAAAATACTCTTCACTGTCTCAAGTGCATTCGTATCCTTCTCATGCTGGGTTTCAATAATAAAAACTGCTCTTCTCACATCAGTCTCAATATGCAGTTTCTTCGCCCGGTTATAAATATCCACAAGCAATAGATTATCCAATAAAAGATTCTTGATAAAATTATCTTTATCAAATCGCTCTTTATAGGCTACCAACAGATTCTGAATCTGAAAAGCTGCAATCTTTCCAATCATGTACTCATCATCTGTCTCACCTTTTACAAGTATAATATACTCTAACTGGTTATCATCAAATACTTTAAAAAACTGATATCCCTGCAATGCCTGACTCTCTGCCAGAGACTCTGCAAATACAAGTACTGCACTCTCATATTCTTCCACGTTATCTAAAGTCGATGCCAAAGGTTTGCCTTCCGTATCCATAACACATAAATCCACTCTTGTGATACTTTTGATTCCATCAATCGTATCCTGCAATATCTGGTTTGAAATCATCCTGCCTCACTCCCTTTTCTTATCTCTTCTTACTGCAACAAAACACTTAACTACATTCTATAACAAATCACCAAAAATGAAAAGAGGAAATCGAAAAAAAATGTGTATTTTTTATAATGATATTATAATCATATGCCAAATCAGGTTCCATTACTCTTCTTTTTCTTCTTTATTTGCAATTTTCTGCTCTTCCTGTGCTTCCTGCTGTTCTAAGTCGCTCTCTTTCATTCTTTTTTTAAAAATACTATCTTTCCACAGATGTTTTGGCTTTTCAAACAACCAGCAGTAGATTCCCTCCAAATGGAGATTGCGGACCCAGTCTGGAATCCTGCGTCCATTGTCTGTGGTCATCTCCTCCATACATATGCACAGACTGGCATTAATCTTACTTCCGTACTCTTTCCAAAAGCCTTCCATCCATTCTAAGTTGCCACCAATCAGAAGAATATCCGGTGCTAAAATATTAATGGAGTTTACAAGGTTATCCAGATTCTCTTCCTCCTGCCACAGACTTCCTTCCACCTGAATTCGTCCATATCTGTCATGAAAAATATCCAAAAGCAGATTCAGTTCTTCTTCCTTTTCCTGAAACAGATAAACAGAGCTTCCCATCCTGTTCAACCTGTAAAATAGGCGATCACAGTATTCCGATTGGTAGGTCGCATCCTCTTCTATCTTAAGATTTTCTTCCATTGCATTCTCAATATTCTTATCACCGGGAAGTACCAGAGCAGCATCGTTCAAAAATCTTGCAAACTGCTCCTGTTCCTGTCCTAATATTGCTGCCGACGTATTCACAAATACAATGTAATCAAATCGATTCTGTTCCAGAAGGCGGCTGGTCATCGTGATTGCTCTGTCAACCCGGACAGGATCCACTTCTGCACCCAATATCTTTATTCTCTCTGCTTTTTTTGATTCTCTCATCATTAAAAGTCCTCGGATTTTCCTAATATTATCTGGATATCTGCCCCATCATCTGGTGTGCCTACTTCGATTTCTGCATTCGGAAAATAATTTTGCTTTAAATCTTCTCCCATGCCTTCCTCCCGGACGATAATCTTACCATTATCTCTCGTACCTCCGGAATAATCGAAAATACCTTCTATCGTATAACCTTCTTCTTCCAGCTTATCCCGCCAGTTTCCTGCCAGTCCACTGATATATGCTCCATTGTAAATTGTAATCGTCAAATCCTTCGATGAACTTACTGCTTCTGTCGCTTCCGCTTCTACTCCGGTTTCGCTTTCAGAAGCGGTTCCTTCTTCTGCTTCCGAATCAGCAGCCGTCGTAGATTCTTCTGCCTGTTCTGTTGCCGCAAGTGCATAGGCGTCCTCGCCCATAACAGACTTCATATCTTCCTGAATCTTTGCTGCATCCAGAGTATAAATCTCTTCCTGTTGGGTTCCTTTCATCGTATAGAAAGCCATATTATCGTTATTCAATGCCAGACAGTCTTCTATATAACTGGTGCTGTCAGATACACTGCCATTGGTCGTAATCAATCCATAATAATTACTTAAAAAGGTTCCCATCTCAGTCTTATTCAGCGTATCTGTTAAAGTTGTAATATACTCCATCAGATAAGTAGAAGATCTCTCAATTCTTCCGCTGTCACCAGAACCAAATCCATCCGAATAAGTAAGAATTCCCAATGCCTTTCTTCCGTCAATCTCATGTTCTGTATTCGGTGTAAGGGTCATCGTCTGTCCATCTTCATCCGTATAGGTCACCATCTCCGCCAAATTCATCGTAATCGGATCTGCCAAATCAATAATCTGAATCAGATTATCATAATCAATCGCTTCATAGGTTTTTAAATCCAATCCGCCAATCAATTCTTTCACAATACTGGTTATTACTTCGTATTTTGTCTCTCTGTCAGTAAAAAGCGGTCCCAGTTCTGAGAGTAACACAGTCTGACCAACCTCCGTACCTGCTTTCTCCGTAATTTCTTCGCTAAGAGCACTGCTCATTGTAACCTGACTATCTGTCGGAATCATGAAAACACTCAGTTCCTGATTCATGCGGTGAAATACTTTAAGCGCACAAAATTCCACTTCTTCCGTCTCTGGATCATCCAGATAAATCATTGTAAACTCGCAGTTTTCCACGGTCTCTTCTGCCTGTTGCTGTGCTGTGGCCTCCTCTGCCTCCTGGGTCGCTGCATCCTTCTCATCTAAACGCTGCGCATACCATCTGCCCACTGCAGTATAGGATACTAAAAAGACCAAAACAAGTACTGCTGCAAAAATCAAAAGCTTTATCAAAAAACGAACTGCCCCACCGGACTTTTTTTTCTCATTCTGATTCAAATCATTATTCAAATCGTCCATCTGCATTCCTCCTATATCTTCAAATTTGTAGTTTCCCAACACTTTTTTACACTTTAGTATAGCAAAACAGACCCACAATTGCAATAAAATTATGTGAACGAACTGTGACTTTTCCATAAAAAGAGAAAAAAAATGATCCTGTTTTCTTGTTTTGAATTTACAAAAATGCAACCGGTTGCTATACTATTCCTTAGATTTTCGTAGATTAAAATGAGGTGAATTTATAATGAAATATATTCTTATTACAGGTGCCACCAGCGGAATCGGACTCGCTTTGGCAAAACTCTTAACTTCAAAGGGACATCAACTGGCCATCTGCGGCGGACACAACCGAAAGAATTTTGACCATGCCCTAAAAGAGCTTTCTAAAAATGGAGCCAAGCCCCTTGCCTATTTTGGAGATTGTAAGGATCCGGATTTTGACCGGCGGATGATGGAAGACATTTTTCTTCATTTTCCCAGACTGGACGCACTGATTAATAATGCCGGCCGCTCTTATGTTGGCCTTTTAACTGATATGACTTTAGAACAATGGGACGATATTATCGGCACGAATTTGAATTCTCTTTTTTATCTCTGCCGTCTGGCTGTTCCTTCTATGGTTCGTCAGCATTCCGGCCGTATTATCAATATATCTTCCATGTGGGGACAAAGCGGTGCTTCCTGCGAAGTCGCCTATTCTGCCTCGAAGGGAGGGGTTGACAGCTTTACAAAAGCGTTAGCAAAAGAACTGGCTCCTTCCGGCATTCAGGTAAATGCTGTTTCCTTTGGGACCATCGACACCCCCATGAATGCCTGCTTTACAGATGAAGAAAAAGCCGCCCTTTCAGAAGACATTCCCGCCGGACGATTCGGAACCCCCGATGAAGCTGCCACGCTCATCGCACAGCTTTTAGAGGCCCCAGATTATCTGACAGGACAGGTCATCCGAATGGACGGCGGCTATCTGTAAAAATAAAGATGCACCACAGGGTCAAAAATGTTTGACCCTGTCATGCGTGAAAATTATTCATTTTCGCTTTTGGAAAGGAACGTATTTTCTAAAATCACAGCTTCTGTTGACGCTTTTTGCTCTGTTAAATAGGCTACGACCTGTTTTCCAGCTTCTGTTCCGGCCTCTGATGCCGGAAGAGCGCATGCGGCTGTGATTCTATCTTTGTCCACAGCAGTCTGCACATCATCTGAACTTCCTACACAGGCCACAAAAACACGATCCGAAGCTTCTGCTTTTCTTACCGCCTTTTCAGCACCTAAAGCAGTCTCCTCATTGGCACAGAGGATACCGGTAATCTGATCATTCTCACTCAAAAGTGTGGTCACGGCTTCCTGTGCCGCTGCTTTATCATTCCCAATCCACTCTGCCGCTGCCACAGAAATCCCTGTTCCATCTAATCCCTGTGAAAATCCCTGCTCAATCAATGTACTGCCCTGATCTCCCTCAGTTCCTAAAAGCTCCACATAGACACCGCTGCTGCCTGTCTTTTCCACCAAGGCTGCTGCCGTATCTTTTCCGGCGCTGACAAAATTCATCACTGTCGTTCCTGCCGCCTCTTCTACCTGTGTCTCATCCTTTTCCATTAGGAAAACCGGAATCCCGGCTGCCTTCGCATCCTGTACAAGTCCAGAAAGTCCATCGGTAGAAGCCGGATCCAGCACAATCGCTTCCGCTTTCTGTTCAATGGCTTCTGCGACAAGTGCAGCCTGCTTGCTGGCATCCCCATCGTGGTAAGCAGCTTTTACAACATAGCCTGCCTCCTCAATTACAGCACCAGCTCCATAAAGCTCCGCCTTTGAGATTGTTTCTCCCTTTTCCTTCGTGATAACATAAACATTCGCTGTTCCTCCTCCGGGAAGGATCTCCACCTCAGCCTCAACTGCTGTCGTTGCCTCGCTTGCCCCGCCAGAACACCCTGTCACTGCCATTGCAGCCACAATAAACAATATATATGCCAGATATTTCTTCATGATTACCTCCTGTTTATCCAAATATCTTATCTCTTTTTGTATCTTACTCATCTTACACTGTTTTTTCCATTTCTTCAACAAAAAAAAGGTGAATTTTCTATAGACTACATCATTTTTATAAAAAAATTTCAATTTTATCATAAAACCAGGCAGGAAAGATTGCATTTTCCAGAGAGGGTGTGATAGACTAAAGAAATAGTGAGCTTTCTGGCTCTTTTACAATATCCTATTTAAAATGTATAGATTCCGCAATATAAAATCCGCGGAAGAAAATTAGAGGTTAGTCACACATGAACAAGAAAAACACAAATGATTTTTTAGTACAGGGAAGCATTTTAGCAGCAGCTTCCATCGTTGTCCGCATGATCGGACTTCTTTACCGAATCCCGATGAACAACATTTTAGGGCAATCCGGTATGGGACTTTACAGTCTTGCCTTTGAGATTTATAATCTCGGTTTAATTTTATCATCTTACAGCCTTCCGCTGGCAGTCTCCAAGATGGTTTCCGCAAAGATGGTCAAAAAGGAATATAAAAATGTGAAACGGATCATCATCTGTTCCATGGCTTTTGCCGCTGTTGCCGGCATTATCATGACCAGCATCTTATTTTTCGGTGCAGATTTGATTGCAAAATACATTTTTGCCACACCAGATATGGCTTATCCGCTGCGGGCACTGGCACCTACCATATTTGTCTTTTCCATTATGGGCGTTCTTCGCGGTCTGTTTCAGGGACAGGGGACGATGATTCCTACCTCCTTTTCCCAGATTATCGAGCAGATCATCAATGCCATTGTAAGTGTTGCACTGCCTGCTTTTATCATGTACAAATTTGCCACCAGCCCTCATGTATCTGCCTATGCAGCTGCCGGAGGTACGACCGGTACTTTGATGGGTGCTTTAGCCTCCCTGATCTTTTTGATTGTGGTATATACTTTTTACCGCCCGGTATTTTCTAAACAGGTCAGACATGACAAATCTACCGAGCTTGACAGCTATCAGGATATATTTAAAATCATGATTATGACGATTGTTCCGGTTATTTTAAGTCAGACTGTATACCAAATCAGCGGAACCTTAGACGGCTCTTTATTTTCCCATATCAGTGCCGCAAAAGGTGTGGCAACGGATAAAGTCCAGTCTCTTTACGGAATTTATTCTGGATACTACCGCCTGCTTACCAACGTACCGGTGGCAATCGCTTCCGCTCTCGGTACTTCGGCTATCCCGACTATCGTCGCCTCCCGTGTCTTAAAAGATGAAGAGGCTGTGCAAAAGCAGATCAGTGCTACCATAAAATTCAATATGCTGATTGCTATTCCTTCTTTCGTTGGAATGACCGTACTGGCAAAACCCATTTTGAATATTTTATTTCCTGCTGCCGGATCTCTTGCCGTCAAATGCCTGACCATAGGCTCTGTTGCCGTTGTCTTTTTCTCACTTTCCACAGTGAGCAGCGCAATTTTACAGGGAATTGATCTGATGAAGCTTTCCGTTATCAACTCCGCAATCTCTTTAGGGATTCACGTGGTATTCC
>JAUNBT010000378.1 GCA_030526985.1 Lachnospiraceae bacterium
AACTGTTTCATGACGCATTGGTGTCTTTCGCAGAAAGACGGGATATATAGATGAATAAAATATTAATTGATAAGATTGAAATTAGTAATGAGAGTTTACCACTTGTAATACCTGAGATTGGAATTAATCACGAAGGTAGCCTTAGTGTCGCCAAAGAAATGGTGGATGCAGCATATCGTGCAGGTGCTAAATTAATTAAGCACCAAACACATGTCTGTGATGATGAGATGAGTAATGCTGCGAAAAACGTTAGACCAGGAAATGCACAAGTTTCTATTTACGAGATTATGGAAAGATGTTCTTTAAATGAAGAAGAAGAATTAGAACTTAAAAAGTATGTGGAATCTTTAGGTATGTTATTCCTAAGTACCCCTTTTTCACGAGCGGCAGCTGACCGATTGGAAAAATTCGGTGTACATGCGTATAAAATTGGTTCAGGGGAACTTAATAATTATCCGTTAATAGAACATATTGCGGAATTTGGAAAGCCTATGATTGTATCTACGGGTATGAATAATTTAAACAGTATTGAAAAAGCAATTAATATTATGGAAAAGAAAAATATTTCTTATGCATTAATGCATACTACAAACATATATCCGACTAAACCACAGTGGGTTCGACTTGGTGCAATGCAGGAGATGATGAATGCATTTCCTGGAATTCCCATAGGACTGTCGGATCATACTTTAAATAATAATGCATGTATTGCGGCAATAGCCTTGGGGGCTTGTGTTGTGGAACGACATTTTACGGATCATAAAAAACGAACAGGACCAGATATAATTTGTTCTATGGATGAGAAGGAATTAATGGAGTTGATTGGCGCAGCGAAGGAAGTGCCATTAATGTTAGGCGGACATAAGACGGCTATACCAGAAGAACAGGTGACTATTGATTTTGCATATGCAACAGTAGTGACTATTAAGCCAATAAAGAAAGGGGAGATGTTTACGAAAAATAATTTATGGGTGAAACGTCCGGGTACAGGTGAAATAAAGGCAGAAGAGTATAAGAACATTCTTGGTAAGAAAGCAAAGGAAAATATTGAACAGGATGTTCAGCTTCAATACAAACAAGTTGAAGGGATTTGACATGAAAAAGATATTATTTATTACAGGAACTAGAGCTGATTACGGAAAAATAAAACCTTTATTGTTAGAACTAGAACAAAGTGAAGACTTTGAAGTACACATATATGTATCAGGAATGCACCTGATTGAGAAGTTTGGATTGACTTATCGAGAAGTTCTTCATGATGGGTATAAAAATGTATATATAGATTTTTCTCAAGCCAATAAGGGTATTATGAGTTATGATTTGGGAAATATTATATGTGATTTAACAGGGTATATCGAACATGTTAAACCAGATATGCTGGTTGTGCATGGGGATCGAATAGATGCTTTGGCAGGAGCTGTTGTAGGAGCATTAAATAATATTAAGGTTGCTCATATTGAAGGTGGAGAATTATCTGGAACTATAGATGAATCAATAAGGCATGCCATTACAAAATTTGCACATATACACATGGTTTGTAATGATGAAGCAAAAAATAGGCTGATTCAATTAGGAGAAGATAGGAATCATATTTATGTTATAGGGTCTCCAGATATAGATATCATGCTTTCAAATACTTTACCTTCGTTAAAAGATACGAAATAGATTTTGATAAGTTTGCCCTATTAATGTATCATCCAGTTACAACAGAATTCTCATCTTTGCAACAGAAGGTGAAAAACTTAGTTTCTGCACTGATGGATAGTAAAAAAAATTATATTGTGGTATATCCGAATAATGACTATGGATCAGAAATTATATTAAGTGAATATAAACGTTTTGATAATAATGAACATTTCAGAGTTTTTCCATCAATTCGTTTTGAATGTTTTTTGACGATGTTAAAAAATGCAGAGTTTATGATTGGAAATTCTAGTGCAGGGATTCGTGAAACAGGGGTATATGGAATTCCTACTATCGATTTAGGCAGTAGGCAACATGGTAGATATGTTCTCGAGAATAGCAATATTCAACATGTGAATGAAGATTATACTGAAATCTTAGAGGCAATAGGTCAAATAGATAGATATGGTAAGATTAATTTGTCATATGGTAAAGGGAATAGTACAGAGCAATTCATTGAAATATTACGAAAAAACGAAACATGGGATTTTGAAATTCAAAAAAAATTTGTTGATATACATTCAACGTTATGAGGAAAATAGAATTAAAAATATAGATAGATGGAGGAATGAGATATGAAAGTTGTTGTTATTGGATTGGGTTCAATGGGTAAAAGAAGAATTCGTTTATTAAAAAAATATAATAGTGAAATTATTATTTATGGAATCGATTCAAATGAATCCAGAAAAAAAGAAGTTGCAGATTTGTACGATGTAAAAGGGTGTGAAAATATTGAGGATGCTGTAAAAAAAGGTGTAAGTTGTGCTTTTGTCTCAGCATCACCACTGGCACATGCAAAGATAATTCAAAGTTGCTTGAAAAATAATTTACATGTT
>JAUNBT010000379.1:0-1692 GCA_030526985.1 Lachnospiraceae bacterium
ACTGGCAGAAACAACACAGAAAGCAGAAGAAAAGACAACAAATTCAGAACATACGATAGTGGATTATGATGCGATTTCCAACAAAAAGTATGCCTGGTGGTTTAAAAGAAATGAGAATAATATGCAGCCGGAAGCCCAGCAGGAGATAGATATCACCCAGTATGATGCCTGGTACGTGGCGCCCGAATCTGGTGACAAAACGGTATATCTTACTTTTGACTGTGGTTATGAAAACGGCCATACATCGGCAATGTTAGATGCCTTGAAAAAGCATAAGGCGAAAGGAGTCTTTTTTATTACAAAGCATTTTGCAAAAGATGCAGCGGATCTTGTAAAACGTATGAAAAAAGAAGGGCACTATGTAGGAAACCACACGGCATGGCACCCGGATTTGACTCAGATGGACACCCGGTCTGTCAAAATGGAGTTAAAAGAATGTGAGGAAGCCATGGAGGAGTATACAGGTTACAAGATGGATCCGTTTTTTCGTCCGCCGAAAGGGGAATACAGTGAGAGAATATTAAAAATTGCACAGGATATGGGATATAAGACACTGTTTTGGAGTCTGGCGTATTTGGATTACGATGTCAATGACCAGCCTGGGAGTGAATATGTGATAGATCACTATAAAAAATACATACATCCCGGAGCAATTCCGCTTATTCATAATGTATCCGAGTCAAATGCACAGGCATTCGATCAAGTATTGACTGACTTAGAGACAGCGGGATATCAGTTCGGTGATCCGTCTGAGATTGGGAAAAAATAAGTATAAATACAGAAAGAGGCCGATGTAATGAGGATACTTGGGAGTGTATCTTCACTGCGTCGGTCTCTTAAGAAATTCCTGGGGTTGCTCATAGAACATCGCAGAAAAAGCCAGGTCCATAAATAAAATTTAATTTATTATTTTGCCTTTTTTAAGATTCACCCCTTCAAGGGGATAAGGTGGCATGCCGCGAAGAGGCGAATCTTCGCGAGATTACAGGCCATAGACATCTTTTGTATGCTGAATCGTATTGTTATCAATACTATTAATCGTCTTTACCATGAAATTATAAGTTTTTGGGCATTTTGATTTTAATTTGGCATTGTCTGTGTAGTACATACGGAAAGATTCTGCATAATACTCACCGATTGCTCCTGTTGTATAAGAAGGAATTCTGTAGAATTTCTTTGCTGCGTCCTTTTCGGAATTATAAATGCTCTTAAACTCTGTGCTGTTTACAGTTCCTAATGTAAGGAAGTTAACAAAATGGCCAACTTCGTGGAGTAAGGTATCCGTATTTCCACTGCTCAAAATGATTTTTTTCTGGATGGACTAAAACAGCCAGCGTAACCTTTTGCTTTTGCTTCAGCGGAATCAATTACAACTTTAAATCCTAATTCATTAAATCCTTTGATGATGTCTTCATCAATCACACCTTTTAAATCAGAGATGCTGTCGGCTTTTTTGTTTGTAATTTTGCCTACGGTAGAGGTATTGTTGGAAGAAGTATGAGAAGTGTTGTTAGAAGAACTGTCAGATGAATCATCGTCATCTAATTCTTCGGCTTCGCCGCCTGCAGCTGCCACTGTGTCTTTAGGTGTCGTAGCTGTCGTTGTTTTAATGGTAGTTTTAACAGTAGTTTTAATTGTTTTTGTTTTTTTTCTTAATGTAGTTTTAACAGTAGTTTTTACTGTAGTTTTCAC
>JAUNBT010000379.1:1734-2516 GCA_030526985.1 Lachnospiraceae bacterium
TTTGTAGAAGTTTTAGTTTTTTTCTTTGTAGAAGTTTTAGTTTTTGTTTTGGTTTTCTTAACGGCTTTTTTTAATTTTTTCTTTTTCGTAGAGACTTTTGTACTTGTTTTGGTTGTAGTTTTTGAAGTAGTAGCTGCATCTGCTACAGTAGTATTCAGTGCGAAAGCACCTGTTAAAATAAAGAAACCTGTAAATAACATCAACGATAATTTTGCCAACTTTTTCATCATTTTGCCACCCTTGCCTTTCATTGCGGATTCGTTCTCAGCATTTCAAAGAGGATGGGTCTGATAGAAAAGTCCAACCAAAATAGCGGTGTCTCCCAAACACTCGCGTTGATGAATTACAGGTGTTATTCTTACCTTTAAGAATAAAAAAACCGTTCATACATAATTCGTACAAACGGTTGCAATTCAAAATGGAAGTCTTCCATGATATATTATCGTATATATCTGACGGCAACCGGCTGTCATACCTTTCGGCTTAGACCCTATGGCTTTGTGTCACTACCTTTCGATAGTTTTACTGAAAACGATTCAATTGTAGTTAATAAGCTCAACTTTATTTGCCGCTTATAAAAGGTGGTCAAAATAACCTATCCATATACACATCAATTAAGAATGCGGCAACTGGCTGCCATAGTCGTAAGACCTTAGGCCCTATAGCTTTGTGTCACTACCTTTCGATAGCTTTACCCTTAAGATAAAGTTGATTTTTTTATAGTTCTATTATATGCACTTTTCCCACAAAATGCAAGAGGAAATTTAAAAAAAATTCATTTT
>JAUNBT010000380.1 GCA_030526985.1 Lachnospiraceae bacterium
TTAAGCTGGCCAAGTAACCGAAAACTTTCTCAGGCGACAGCATTTTACCGGGACTATCTTTTGGAATTTGCCCAAACCCACCCTTTCAAAGACTTAATTTTCTAAACAGTTTATAACAAATCATCTATCACAAAAAAATGCTGTGTCCTGTCAATATGATATGGAATCGAATTGACATCTGACACAGCATTTTCTATTTTCTACATCGTTGCAACTTTTTATTTACTGGAATTGATAGCTGGAAAGACTTGCTTTCGCAAATGCTCCTGCTTTGAAAATCCAGGCTCCATTTTTTGCATCGTTTGTACAAATATAAAGTTCGTTTGTTCCAGGACGGATTGCGGTATGGGTTACCCCAAGGAAATCTCCATTCTCTCTTCCTGCTAAAAGAACCTGTCCAATCAACCAGCCAAATTTATTAAATACCATAACTCTTCCCTGGCTGTACATGGATACATATAAGTTATCATCATCATCAATCTCGCAGGAATCACAGACTCCGCCGCCAACAAATTGATAAGGAACATTTACACCAAACGGTGCGATATCTGTCGGGCCGCCGCCCGGTTTTAAAGAAACACGGAGAAGGCGCATAGAACTGGATTCTGTAATCCAGAGCACACTCTCATCTTTTGATAATGCCACTCCGTTTGGAACACACATCTTATCAAGAAACGGTGTCACTGTCTTTCCATCCGGTGCAACATAATAAACACCTCCAATTGGATTTCCGACACTGCCATACATATGTGTATAATAGTAACCACCCTTAGAATCGAAACACATATCGTCCACAACATGTCCCTCTAATTCAACTCTGTAATCTGTTCCATCCGGATTACAGGAAAAAACATAACCTTTTTCAAATTCCGGACCTACACTCGGAATATAAATTCTTCCGTTTTTATGCGGCTTCACGGCTGACATTGCTCTCTTTAGAGGATCTTCATAAACAACGATATCTTCCTTGGTCTCCATATTGACCTTGTGAAGTTTGCTGGCAGGACCTCCTGCTTCTACAAACCAGAGATTTCCCTCCCGGTCAAAATTCGTTCCCTCTAAATCACTGAAGCAAGTCTGCTCCACTTTCAGCCATGGCTGTGCAATCACGGTCTGTACTGCTGCCTCATGGGGAGGAATCGGTGCAATCTTATCCTCTGCTCCATATTTTAGTGTGGGGATGTAATCATTCATCATATGTTCTTCTCCTTTTGTTAAATAATTGACATGTTCTTATCTGCCTTTTATTATAGAAGAAATTCCCCCTATTGTGAAATATAAATAATTAATCGAAAAAATCTATTGACTCTTTTTCATTTTCCGATTAAAGTTGGCACACTTCTCGCTCTGACTTCTATTCATTTTGACTATAAATACCTATACTGACAAAGTATTTGATTTTTTAGGACATGAGGCATAGAATTGAGCCTGCAAATGGAAAATAACAGTATATTGAAAGGAGAGTTTTGAAAATGAAAAAAATACACTATTCCTGGTTTATCTGCATTGGCTGTACATTACTTATGTTTTGTACCGCTGGTCTTGGATCAACCGGGTTTTCCACTTATCTACCCTATTTAATCAGCATAAAAGGACTGGCAAATGTGCAAATTTCTATTATTGTTTTTGTTCGAAGCCTTTTCGGTGTCTTAAGTATGCTCTTTGTAAATTCGTTCCTTCACAAATTTGAAATCCGACGCGTTGCAACTGCCGCTATGCTTGTCTGCGGAGCTGCCTTTATCGCATTCGGTCTGGCAAATTCTTTTGCCGGATACTGTGTAGCAGCTGCCATAGCAGGAACTGCCTACGGATTTGGCGGAATGATTCCGGCGTCCATTCTGATTTCAAGATGGTTTAATGATCACCGGGGGCTTGCTCTTGGTATTGTAATGGCTTCTACCGGAGTATCCACCTTCATTGCATCACCTATCATCACTGCCCTTGTAGAACATTTATCCCTAAGTCCTTCCTTCTTTCTTGAGGCCGGATTTATCTTTCTTGCAGGAATCGTTGTCTGGGTTGTATTAAGAAGTGAGCCGGCATGTCTTCATACCGTACCTCTCGGTGCTGACAAAGAAGACTCCGAACAGGTCTATGCTCCAAAAACTGCTTCCAAATCCCTGATTTTTGCCATGGCATTTGGTTGGCTGTTACTCGGTGCAGCTGCAAATAACCTGCACAGCCATCTCTCTGTGCTTTATCAGTCAGTCGGATTTAACAGCAGCCAGATTTCCACTGTCATTTCCCTTTTTGGTATCAGCCTTGCCATCGGAAAATGTACTTATGGACAGCTTTCTGATAAAATTGGTCTATTTCGTTCCTGTTCCCTGTTGTTTCTTATCTCTTTAGTTGGAACTGCACTTTGCTGTCTGGCCAGAATCTCCGGATTCCCCCTTGCCTGCCTTGCTTCCATTATGGTCGGCTTTGGAATGGCAGTGGCATCCGTCGCAACCGCAACTTATGCAGTAGAATCTGCAAATGAAACCGATTATCCCCGTGTAGTCTCCATCT
>JAUNBT010000381.1 GCA_030526985.1 Lachnospiraceae bacterium
TAGGATGTTAGCTGATGAATTGATATTTCTCAGACCACCAATTCTATAGTTGACCGACGAATTAATTTTCCTAATCCCTCTTAAATATATCTCTTGTATACACTTTCTCCATTACATCATCCAAACAACTATCATAGCGATTTGCAATAATAGCCTGGCTCATTTTTTTGAATCTCTCAAAATCATTTATCACTTTACTTCCAAAAAATGTACTCCCGTCTTCTAGTGTCGGTTCATATATAATTACAGTGGCACCTTTTGCTTTCACACGCTTCATAACTCCCTGAATAGAACTCTGGCGGAAGTTATCTGAATTACTCTTCATCGCCAAACGGTATACGCCAATTATACATTCCTTCTCACAAGCTGCGCTATAATCACCACGGTTATAATAGTCATAGTATCCCGCAAGCTTCAACACACGATCTGCAATAAAATCTTTCCGAGTTCTATTGCTCTCAACAATCGCAGACATCATGTTCTGTGGAACATCAGCATAATTAGCAAGAAGTTGTTTAGTATCCTTCGGCAAGCAATACCCCCCATAGCCAAATGAAGGGTTATTGTACTGTGTTCCAATACGAGAATCAAGACAAACTCCTTCAATAATGGCTTGCGTGTCAAGTCCTCTCATCTCCGCATAAGTATCTAATTCATTAAAATAGGACACTCGCAATGCAAGATATGTATTAGCAAATAACTTGACTGCTTCCGCTTCAGTAAAACCCATAAATAAAATTTTAACATTTTCTTTAATTGCCCCCTCCTGCAATAAGGTAGCAAATGTGCGAGCCGCTTTATCAAGCTTCGGATCACTCACATCTGTGCTCACAATAATACGTGATGGATAGAGGTTATCATATAATGCTTTTGATTCTCGAAGAAACTCTGGGCTGAAAATGATGTTAGACGTGTTATATTTTTTTCTTACAAATTCCGTATATCCTACTGGAACAGTAGATTTAATCACCATAATTGCATTCGAGTTCACTTTAAGAACCGACTCAATTGCACATTCCACTGCCGATGTATCAAAGAAATCTTTTTTACTATCGTAATTTGTTGGTGTTGCAATTATTACAAAATCGGCTTCCCTATATGCAACATCTGTATCAAGTGTTGCATATAAATCCAACTCTTTTTCTTCTAAATATTTTTCGATATATTCGTCTTGAATCGGTGATTTGTTAGAATTAATCAAATCAACTTTATCCTGCATAATATCGACTGCAATTACTTTATTATGTTGTGCCAAAAGGACGGCTAATGATAATCCTACGTATCCTGTTCCTGCTACTGAGATATTCATAATTTCCCCTTCAAAGAAAATCCTGCTGACTATTAAAGTTTAAGTCGTCCATGAATTTATCACATTTTCCTTTTTTATCAAATAATATAATGTGCCAAATCGTCTTGCGATAAATAGTTTAATCTTTGTATTATTATTAAAAACCAAGTTCCAGTATTCACTACATTTTTCCAAAAAATATTTTCTAGCTTCTCTGTGTCCCATAATATTACTTCCTTTTGCCATAACCCATGATTGTGCCATTCGGTTCAGTGCCGACGTTATAAATAGTTTTTGAAATTCTAAAGGCTCACTTTTCAAGAAAACATGAATCGTATAATCCAATGCATACATCCAATCAAGTATTGATTTCAACGTTTCTTTAGCACAGACACTTCCCTCTCTTTGTCTATAAAAATAAAGTTTTTCATCTAACCATACTGTTGAGTTTATTTTGGACATAAGTTCTGCATTGAACATTAAATCCTGAGCCTTTCTTCCCGGTACAAATCTGGTATCTCCAATTATCTCTCTTAAATAAAGTTTATTCCATACCCATGCAATTGGTCCTAAAAAATCATCCAAGAAATGCTGTCTGGTTTCTTTCTGAGATTTTATCTTTGCATGATACCCTAATTCATAAGCATCTGTTGTTAATGATTCACTAGCTACAAAAGATAACTCCTTGCAAACTGCAAAATCAGCATGACTATGAATTAAAGCATCCAGAAGAAATTCGCAATAATTAGGATGAACGTAGTCATCCGGATCTACAAATCCAATATATTTTCCTCTCGACAATTCAATCCCTTTATTTCTTGCAGAAGAAACTCCACTATTTTCAATATGATACACCGAAATCCTGGAATCCTTGTTTATCCATTCATCACAAATTGCTCCACTCTTATCCGTAGAACCATCGTCGATCACTATAATCTCAATATTTTTATATGTTTGATGTACCAGACTTGTCAAACATTCTTCCACATATTCTTCCACATTATATACAGGGAGTATTATACTTATTAAATCCTCCATATTGTTCATAACTTCCTTTCCATGTCGGACACCTACATCAGAATTTTTATTGTCTTGGATTATACAGAAAATTATTTTAGAAGTCAACATTTCGAGAGCGCATTTCATTTTGAAAAAACAGAAACCCAAAACCAATCTGATGATAAAGGCATTCCACAAGGGTGGAAAAGCTTACACAAATCT
>JAUNBT010000067.1:0-13816 GCA_030526985.1 Lachnospiraceae bacterium
CAGGTACTTGTTCTGCAGGTATTGTTCTCTGTAATTCTACAATGACAGCGGAAGAAGTCATTGGAAAAGCCGACCTGGCACTTGTTTATGCAAAAAGAAATAAAAAGGGACATAGTCATCTCTTTCAGAGTTAAAAATTCAGTCACATCTTAATATAGTTGCCATAATATGATAGAAACCAGTTTTTTTAGACTTTACAGTATTTAGAAGCTGGGATATCAATCATATGAAGGAGAAAAACAGAGTGAATTCATGTAAGAATCCATGCGATGGTGGCGGACAAAGAGTGAAGATGAACCACGAATTTTCGCTTGCCATGGCCTATGTACCTTTTCAAAAATGGCAGAACGTGTATCAGCCTGACGAAGGACTGAGAGCAGGAACAATTTTTAAAGATTTAAATCTTCCTTTCATCGGAAGGAGGATATGCAGATAATGGCAGGCTATGATAAGAAAAAATTACTGTATTATATTAATGCAGTGTCTTTTGCGGTAGATGACTCTAAACTTTTTTTGGATACCCATCCGGATAATAAAGAGGCACTGGAGTATTTTGACAATTATAATAAGGCAAGAAACCGGGCATTGAATGAATATGCGGCCTGTTTTGGACCGCTGACAATAGCGACCGCTGTCTGTGACAGAAGCTATGAATGGGCGAATCAGCCCTGGCCCTGGGAAATGGAGGGATAGCTTATGTGGAATTATGAAAAGCGGCTTCAGTATCCGGTAAAAATTAAGCAGACAAATGCAAAGCTTGCCAAAGTTATTATTACCCAGTTTGGTGGGCCGGATGGAGAATTGGCGGCGTCCATGCGCTATCTTTCCCAGCGCTATGATATGCCGTATAGAGAAATAATGGGACTTCTGACGGATATAGGGACTGAGGAACTGGCGCATATGGAGATGATATGTACCATCGTTCATCAGCTGACAAGAAATCTTACGCCGGAACAGATTGTGGCGGAAGGATTTCAGGACTATTATGTAGACCACACTTTAGGCGTGTGGCCGATGGCGGCAAGTGGTTCTCCATTTACCTCAAACTATTTTCAGTCAAAAGGGGATCCAATCACCAATCTTGTAGAAGATATGGCGGCGGAACAGAAAGCCCGCACGACCTATGATAATATCTTAAGACTTGTGAAAGAGCCGGATGTCTGTGAACCGATTAAGTTCCTTCGGGAAAGAGAAATCGTTCATTTTCAGCGGTTCGGTGAGGGACTAAGAAGAGTACAGGATCAATTAGATTCTAAGAATTTCTATGCCTTTAACCCGTCCTTTGACACAAATGGAAGATGCCAGAGGTGATGGGCGATAGACAAAGGGAGTCATGTACACGACAGAGAAAAGGAAGGATGAACAATGAACCGTTTAATTGGTCATTTTACAACGATTACACAGCACAAATTACTGGTGATGAAAGGCTGTTTTCAAATTGGATTATATAAACAGGGGCTGCTGCATGATATGTCAAAATATTCTCCGGTAGAGTTTTTATCCGGTGTAAAATATTATCAGGGATTTCGCAGTCCAATCAATGAGGAAAAAGAGCAAATCGGGTATTCTTTGGGATGGCTGCACCACAAAGGAAAAAATAAGCATCATTTTGAATATTGGACGGATTTGAGTCCGGTGCCTGGCGAGGGAATGATTGGGGTAAAGATGCCCCGGCGCTACTTAGCCGAGATGTTTATTGATCGAGTAAGTGCAGGAAAAATTTACAAAAAAGAAGAATTTACCACAGGGTCGCCCCTTGAGTATTTTTTAAATGGCAAACAGCACTGCGTCATGCACCCGGATACGTCTGATATGTTAGAAAAGTTGTTGCGTATGTATAAGGTAAAAGGGGAGGCATATACTTTCCGCTATATCCGAAAGGTATTTTTAAAGGACCCGGAGGCGGATTATTGAAAAAATAGTGTTTGCTAAAATTTTATCCTTGAAAAAAAACTGTAATTGGTCTATAATCATATTCAGGAAGTTCATCTGGGGTGTTCGATAACCTGCTATTTTGAACCTACATTTCATCGAAGGGAATCCGATATCCACTGGGGAATGTCAAGCCTCCATTTGAGAGGAAGACAGGAACCTGTATGAGGATACCCACCTAGCATTGCTAGGCGTCAAAATTTCAGGAACCGGCACATCTGGAGACTTTACAAAAGAGAAATGGCTCGCATTTTATGCGGGCCTTTTTATCTATATAAAATAAATGAGCGGGACGAAGATATGTTAGAGATAGCAGAATATGTAGGAAACAGAATTCGGTATTTAAGAAAACAGCAGAAGATGACGAGTGAGATGTTGGCAGCGAAGATCGGGAAAAGTCGGTCGATGATTTCAAAATATGAATCAGGCAGGGCAGCAGTGGATCTTATCACCTTGGAAAAAATCGCAAAAGCCTTAGGAGTCAGTCTCAGTATGTTAGTTGAATACCCGGAGGAGGAGAAAAAACAAAAACAGTTCTCCGACCGGCTGTTTGGAAGTCAACAGGAGTTATTTTTATATTATTACGATGGAAGACGGGAAGAAGTAATGAAGTCTTATCTGGTCATGGATCAGGAGGAGAAGGAAAGAGAGGCTAAAATCCGTTATTATCTTGGCGTGTCGGAATATGAACATTATGAAGAGAGCGATTTTATTTATAAAGGCGTGATGAAGGGTTATGACTTTGTTACCTATTTTTCACTGAGCAATCGGATGAATCCGGTGGATCAGTTGTCCATCTGCGTGTTGAATCCTCTTCATCAAAACCAGATAACCTGGGGAATCCTATTTGCACTTTTGAGTAATCCGATTGCCCCTTATGCGGTAAAAGTATTAGCGGCACGGCAGATGCTTTCCGATACGGAGCTTACAAAACAGCGGCTTTCTTTTACAAAGGAAGAGATGAAACGCATACGAAAATATAATATGATTTACGTCGATCATGAGGAATAGGTCGATTTTTGCTCAATAGAATGCCTGAAAAAGTCTTGTATTAAATTTTGTACAAGACTTTTTTATTGAGAAAAGGAAGAATAATCTGAAATTACTTTTAAATCTTAATCAAAATCTGAATTTTATTTCGAATCTCCATTTGGTTTCGTGACATGAAAAAAATAGAGAAAAAATTTCTCTTAAGGAAAAACAAAGTTGGCCAGAGGAAACTAAAATGCGAGCAAGTGGAAAAAGAGTGTCTTATACCTGAAAAATTTCTTGTTAAGAAAAAATAGAATAAAAATGTTCTTTAAAAGAACGAACAGCCTTTTTGATTTTATGGATTCATCCCTGTATGATAGGGACAGATCAAGAAAAGAGAGGTGTTCAATATGGAAACAAAAAACCCGAAATTTAAAGGACGCAGTGGTCTTAATTTTTTAACAAAAGAAGATATGCAGTTGATTCACAGCAAAACATTAGAACTGTTACAGGACGTTGGAGCGGAAGTACAACATAAGGAAGCAAGAGAGCTGTTAAAGAAAGCCGGATGCCAGGTTGTAAAAAAGAGAGTGTATTTTCCTCCAAGTGTAGTGGAATGGGCGATCAAACAGTGCCCTTCTAGAATATTACTTTATGATAGAGAAGGAAACTTTTCCATGGATGTCAGTGGAAAAAATGCTTATTATGGTGTAGGCTCGGCCTGCCCGAATATTATTGACTATTATACAAAAGAAGTAAGACTGACAAATGAAGAGGACAACAAGCTTTGCGTCAAAGTTGCAGACGCTATGCCGTATATCGATTATATGATGTCTATGTGCCAGGTATATAATCACCCGAAAACATCTTATGAGCATGAATACGCAGCAATGATTCGCTATAGCTCCAAACCACAGGTGGTAATCACAGCAGACTTAGAGTCCACAAAAAATGTGGTTGAGATGGCAAAGGTGGTAAGAGGAGGAAGTATGGATGAGCTGGCAAGAAAGCCATTATTCATTCTTTACTGTGAACCGACTTCTCCATTAGTCTGCACGAAAGAGTCCATTGAGAAGGTAATGTATATGGCAGAAAATAATCTTCCTGTTTTATATGCACCAATTCCAATGAATGGAGCCACAGGCCCGATTACCTGTGCAGGTGCCATGATTCAGGCAAATGCAGAAACCTTATTGGGACTAATCATTGCCCAGATTGTAAGACCGGGCTGCCCGGTTCTATACGGAGCAATTATTACGAATATGGATTTAAAGAGTCTTCAGCCAACCTATGCTTCCCCGGAGACAATGATGGAGTCTCTTGCTCTTTCTGAGATGGGATGTGATTTTTATAATCTGCCAACCTGGGGAACTGCAGGCTGTACCAGCTCTAAGCTTCCGGATGCACAGGCGGTTATGGAGGGAACTCAGTATATTACTCTTGCCGGATTATCCGGTGCCAATGTGATTCATGATGTGGGATATACGGCGTTTGGTTTGACCTATTCTATGGATTTAGTTGTAATGATGAATGATGCAATTGGAAGAGTGAGAAGATTATTCGATGGAATTAATCTTACACCGGAGTATTTGTGTATGGACGATTTGAAAGAAGTAGGTCCAAAGGGTCATTTTATTGGACAGGAAAGCACGCTTTATAAGAATAGAGAAAACTGGGAATCAGAATTAGAGGATCGAAATGAATATGACAGATGGGAGGCTCTTGGTGCATCTTCCATGGAGCAGCGTGCAAATAGAAAGGTACTTGATATTATTGAAAATGCCCCACTGAATACCCTTCCAGAAGAATTGGACAAACAAATCGTAGATATCATCAACAGAATTGATGATAATGAAAAAGTAGAGTGTGCGGATGAGCTTGCAGGAATTCAGATTGCAAATGCAGCATCCTAAAAGAAATGAGGGAGGAGATTTTATGACAAAAAAATTTAATGCAGTATTTAAAATATCGTTTATCATTGTAATTGCAATCACAGCCTGGTGTATTCTTCTTCCAGAAAATTTTGAGGCCTTTGCCAATCTGGCCTTTGGTGTACTGACAGGGAAATTTGGCTGGTTCTACACCATAAGTGTGAGCGGCTTTTTAATATTTTCACTGGCAATCTGCTTTTCAAAATATGGGAAAATACGTCTGGGAGGTGACGATTCGAAGCCGGAATACAGCAATATTTCCTGGTTTGCCATGTTGTTTTCGGCAGGTATGGGAATCGGCTTAATCTTCTGGGGTGTGGCAGAACCTTTGAATCATTATATGAATCCCTTAGGAGCAGATCCGGGGACGGTGGAGGCTGCTGAATTTGCCATTCAGAAGTCATTTCTCCACTGGTCTCTTCATCCCTGGGCCTGTTTTGCAATTACCGGATTGGCGTTGGCTTATATGCAGTTTCGAAAAGGAAAATCCGGCTTAATCAGTAATATTTTCATTCCTCTTTTAGGAGAGGAACGGGTCAATGGCCCCATTGGAAAGGCCATCGATATACTGGCGGTATTTGCCACGATTGCAGGGGTCTGTACCTCTTTAGGACTTGGAACAATGCAGATTAATTCCGGTCTAAATTACTTATTTGGCATACCGGAAAATAAAATCGTACAGGTTATTATCATCCTAATTGTCAGTGTCCTTTTTATGGCTTCGGCAGCCTCAGGAATTAATAAAGGAATTAAAATTCTTTCGAATACAAATATTTTACTGGCCTGCATTTTGTGTATCGCAGCATTTATTATAGGGCCAACACTGGATTCTTTGAACTTTTTTACAGAAGGAATCGGAAACTATATCCGTAATCTCCCATCGGAATCTTTGGCAGTAGGTGCTTTTGAAAATGGGGAGTGGTACGGTGGATGGACTATATTTTACTGGGCATGGTGGATTGCGTGGGCTCCATTTGTTGGATCCTTTATCGCACGAATCTCAAAAGGAAGAACTGTGCGGGAATTTGTTGTAGGAGTTTTGATTGTTCCATCCCTTCTATCATTCATCTGGTTTGCTGTATTTGGAAGTATGGGAATCCATGCGGGAACAGAAGTTGCAGCAAAAGCAATTGAAGTGACATCCACGGCATGTTTCGTTGTATACGGACAGTATCCATTTGGTGCAGTGCTCTCTGGTCTTACTCTTTTGCTGGTATGTACCTTCTTTGTTACTTCCGCAGATTCCGCTACCTTTGTCCTTGGTATGCTTACCTCGGATGGAGACATGAACCCGAAAACCTCAGTAAAATTAATCTGGGGCGTGATGGAATCTCTTCTTGCGATTGTACTTTTGGTCGGAAGCAGTAATGGACTTCAGATGATGCAGAATATCTCCATTGTAGGAGCATTTCCATTTGCATTTGTTATGATTGGTTCTATGTTTGCCCTTTATAAAAGTTTTAAAGAGGAAAAGTTGGATGATTCAGCCGGAAATCTTGCACAAAAGGCAAAAACAGTAATAAAAAAAGAAGATGGACAGCTGGGAGGTTATCAAAATGAAAAAGAGATTACAATCCATTCATAAAGCAACCATGCGGATTTTAGAACGTACCGGGGTGAAATTTCATCACCCCGAAGCGGTTGAAATTTTAAAATCCAACGGAATCCGGGTAGAAAAGAAGATTGCTTATTTTACAGAAGAACAGGTAATGGAATGGGTAAAAAAAGCACCGGAACAATTTGTCCTGTATGGAAAAAACGAAAAATACAATGTTACAATTGGCGGCGATGAAGTGGTGACGGCACCGGGATATGGTGCCCCCTTTATCGCCATGCCGGATGGAGAACGGCGGGATGCTTTGATAGAGGATTATATAGAAATCTGTAAATTGTTTGAGCAAAATTCCAATTTTCAGGTCAATGGCGGTGTCCTTGTGCAGCCGGCGGACTTGGCTGCAGAACATGCATTAGAAGTGATGTACTATATGTCACTGCTCTATTCGGATAAATGTATTATGACCGGAGCAGGAGACAAAGCTCAGATGGAAACCCTGATGGAGATGGCCAAAATCCTTTTTGGTGGAGAAAAGGCATTGAAAGAAAAACCTCGGATGATCACCCTGGTAAATACCAATACCCCTCTTCAGCTGGATAAAAATATGACGGAAACCTTATTTGCCTATGCTAGAAACCGGCAGCCGGTTGTAATCGCCTCCCTTGCCCAGGCAGGACTCACTTCTCCGCTTACCTTAGCGGGAACGATTGCCGTTGCCAATGCAGAAGTGTTAGCGGCAATTGCCCTTTGTCAGATGGTTTCCCCAGGGACACCGGTTGTCTACGGTTCCCAGTCGACCACAGCGGATATGAGAAGTGGTGCGACTGCCATCGGTTCTCCGGAAGGAGCTTTGTGTTATCGATACGGAGCCCTGCTTTCTAAAATGTACGGTCTTCCCTGCCGGGGCGGCGGTTCTCTTACGGACGCAAAGACAGTCAATGCCCAGGCCGGATATGAGTCGATGCTTACAATGATGGTGTGTCAGGAAAATCATATGAATTTTATTTTACACAGTGCCGGGATTGTGGACGGTTACGCTTCCATGTCCTATGAAAAAATCATTATGGATTTTGAAGTGCTAGACTATCTTGCCCGCTATCGAAAAGGATTTGAAATCAATGAGGATACCATTCCAGAAGATTTGATTCATGAAATCGGTCAGAAGGGACAATATCTTACGGCAGAACATACCTTTACCTACTGCCGGACAGAACCTTTGACACCGAAAATCAGCTGTCGGGGTGAAGTAGAGCATTTAAGTGACCAGTTAGAAAGAAATATAGAAGCGGAGAGAAAACGGCTTTTGGAAGAATATCAAATGCCAAAGATGGAACCGGAGAAAAAGAACAAATTGATAGAACTTTTGGTACAAAAAGGAGTAGATCCAGAACTATTATCCCGGATCGCTACTTTTCATTCTTAACGTAGATAATATTTTCCTTCTTTAACCATTTTAATTCTTCTTTTGAAAAATGCAGCACTTCTTCGGAAAGGTCAGAATCCGAAAGCGGCTCCATGGAAATCAGAACTTTGGTAAAATAAGGTGTAATCGGATTGTGAAGCAGGGAGGATAAAATCCCCCAGGTTTTATCACTTTGGTGGAGCGGATTTAAAAAGCAAAGAGAGAGCCGGTCCACCGGATTTCCCGGATTGATCAAGGAGAGATAGGTGACAAAATCAAAGGATTCCATCTTTCCCCGATATACAAAATCACCGATATCGTATCGATAGGACAGATTGGCGCCCAAATAGCAATAGACCTCTGTCTGATGGCGGGAAGGCTGGTTTTGAATCTTTAAATGGGCGTTGGTAACGCCTTTCCCTGTTCCGTCATGATAATAAAGATATAAATCCCGCTGGCTTCCAAAGGGGGAGCCGGGTGTGAGAATATGACTGTTGGCTTCTTCCGGCATTGCCGTAAGCTCAGCAAGAGACACCTCTAGAATCTGGGCAATCTCATATAAGGTCTGAATATCAATGGCGACAGTACCAGATTCATATTTTGATACAGCGGAAGGACTCTTTCCCAAAAGCTGTGCCATCTCTTTATTTGATACGTTTTTTTGCCGGCGAAGGTGCCGTATGCGGTTTCCAATATAGGTGGAAATATCATTTTTCATAAGCTCGTCTACCTTTTTATATATTTACATAATTATAAATGTTTTGTCTGTCCTCGGCAAGATGAAGGTGGAAAAACGAAAAAAAGAAAGGAATTTCATGGGATTCCTTTCTTTTTTTCGTTAAAAGAAGGTGTAAGTGGATTATAATAAAAGAAAAAGCAGACAGGAAAAGAAAAAGAAAGGATTCTCTTTTGGTGGATTGTGTGAGATAATATTTACATGATAAAAATGAGTAGTAGAGTGGAGGTGAAACAAGAAAATGAATTCATATGGAAATGAGAAAAAGAAAAAGCTTCCAATCGGAGCCGAGTATTTTGATGATATAGTAAGAGACAATTATTACTATGTAGATAAAACCGGATTGATTCTGGAAATCTTGTCTGGTGGTTCTAAAGTGCATCTCTTTACCCGGCCCCGCCGATTTGGAAAGACTTTGAATATGAGTATGTTGCGCTCCTTTTTTGAGATTGGGGCGGAGAAAAAACTATTTTCGGATACGAACGTTGGCAGGAATAAAGAAATTTGTGACCAATTTTTGGGAAAATATCCGGTAGTATTTATCAGTCTCAAGGGAATTGAAGGTATGGATTTTGAAGAAGCAAAGAATGATTTGAAAGCATTAATCAATTTGACTGCCATGGAATTTTCTTTTCTAAAAAACAGTGAACGTTTGGAGGAAGAGGAAAAAGTGGCTTATCAGAATTTGATTAACACAGAGTCGACTATGTCGGATTCCTTTTTGAAACAGAGTCTTCGTTTCTTATCTATGCTGTTGGAAAAACACTATGGGAGAAAAGTAATTCTTTTGATCGATGAATATGACGTGCCTTTAGATAAAGCATTTCAAAATGGATACTATGATGAGATGGTCCTTTTACTGCGAGGAATATTGGGTAATGTACTAAAGACGAATCCCAGCCTTTGGTTTGCAGTATTAACCGGGTGCTTAAGAATTTCAAAAGAAAGTATTTTCACAGGACTGAATAATCTGGATGTCCATTCTATTGTGGATACAAAGTATGCACAGTATTTTGGTTTTACGGAAGAAGAGGTATGTAATTTACTAAGATATTATAATAGAGAAGAGAAACTTCCATTTCTAAAAGAATGGTATGATGGGTACCATTTTGGAGATGTGGATGTATATTGCCCTTGGGACGTGATGAAATATGTGGATGCATTGATGGAAAATCCACAGGCTGTCCCACAAAACTATTGGTCCAATACAAGCGGAAACGCACTTCTTAAGAGGATGCTTGGCCGTGCTTCCCAGAAGACGAAAGCAGAATTGGAAATGTTGATTGCAGGAGAGGCTGTCACAAAAAAGATTCACTATGACTTGACGTACAATGAGTTAGACCGAACAGTGGACCATATTTGGAGTGTCCTTTTCCATACCGGCTATTTGACACAAGACATGCGGGGTAATCTGGTGATTCCAAATAGGGAGATAAAATCACTTTTTATAGACCAGATTAGCCAGTGGTTCGATGATATGGTAAAGGAAGACCATACAGGAAGGCGAAAGCTGTATGATGCGGTTTTAAATAAGGATTTTAGTTGTATAGAGGAACTTTTGAATGGGTATTTGAAAAAAACAATCAGTATTCGGGATACCGGAGTAAGAAATTCCATGAAGGAAAACTTTTATCATGGCATATTGTTAGGCATTTTTGGATGTCAGGATGAATGGATTGTAAAATCCAATCCGGAAGCGGGAGATGGATATGCTGATATTTTTATTATAGTTCCAGAACAGGATACTGGAATTGTGATTGAAGTAAAATATGCACACAACGGCAATCTGAATCAGGCTGCGGATGCGGCACTGAAACAGATTGAGAAAAATCATTATGAAGATGAAATGTATGATATAGAGACTGTGCTTCCTTATGGAATCGCATTCTACAAAAAACGGTGCAAAGTAAAAACTATTTAAAATGAAGAATGGAAGCCGGAACTTTTCCGAAGGTTTGAATCAGGTCGCTTCCCTTTTGATAGGCGGTGTCAACCGCCTTTTTTACTGCGCCGTAATCTCCGGTAATTCCGATAATAATCTCATTTGTCATGGAAAGATGGATGGAAGGAGTTCCATACCATACAATCTCCACAGGGGCAGCTTTCATGGCAGTGTCTGCTGTTACCAACCCGATTCCGGCAGGAGCGGCACAGATAAATCCAAAGGCTTTGCCAAGCGGTACCGAAAAAATCTGATGTAGAACCGGACCGGCGTTCGCAGTCGTATGCATCTCCATATGTCCGACTTCATTGATATAGATTCCCTCTGCCCGCTCATCAATTCCGGCAAGGGCAATCTCCACGGCACGTCTGGCATCCGAGACGTCTTGGGCACCGAGAACAAACAGATTCCCATGACCGCTGTACCCTTCCGTATCTCTTGGGAGTTCAAAAATCAGAAGTTCCACATTCGCAGCCTTAGAGGCATCGTCAATGGCAATTGCCTGCGCCGCAGCTCCGGTACGGGACGTTAAAATAGCCAGGGAGGAGTACTGCTCTGGGATATGCAAAAGGGTGCGGACAACCGGATCCACATTGGCGATTACCATGCCAATCGTATGTCCGGCAGCAGTTCCGATATATTCAGTTATCTCAGGTGGAAAAACGATTTCGTTCATAGGTGTAGTCTCCTGTCCGCATTCTTTTCAAATATTTCTTATAGTATAACAAAAAAAGGAAAAGAGGAACAGGTGGTTTTTTGTGTTGTTTCTGTTTTTAATAGACCCAATCTATTTCTGTTCGTTCTAATCCGGCGGATATTTTCATATACTGTTTTAGTGGATCCTTTGTGGACAGGCATTTGTGGCAAAGGAAAATCGGTTATTGCAGGAAGGAAAATCGATGGCGATAAAGAAAATATTGTGGGCTGTGGCATTTTTACTGCTGCTGATCATTTTAATTGGAAAACCGGAAGAAGAAAAAACCGAAGAGCTGCCCGATGGGACATATGAAAATGTCTACCTGATTTCTTTAAAGGAGGAACAGATGAAAGTGGTAGTCGGTGGGAGAGAGTGGGAACTTTTTTGTCCATTAGGAGAAAATGTGGAAGAAAGTAATCGAATTGTGGATATTACGGCCGAAAAAAACCAGATTAGTGGAATTGTGTGGAAAGAAGGACAAGTAAGTGACCAGGTGGAAGCGGTCGATTCCACGAAAGGTGTCATTCGGCTGAAAAAATACGGAACCCTTCCGGTGGAAGAGACTTGGAAGGCCTATCAGGTCAAGGAGGGAGAAGTGGAAACCATCAAGGAGACAGGCGGACTGATTAATTGGAACGAAGTGGATGTGATTGTAATTGATGGAACGGTAAATGCAGTGATAGCCAAAAAAGAGCCAGAGGAAAAATACATCAAAGTTTTGATTCAGGGAGAAACAGGAGAGACTCACTCGTCTGTAAGAATCACTGCTTCAAAGGAGTTTCAGACGGTCATAGAGACAGAGGATGGAAGAAGGGAGACAAAAACTTTTCCTGCAGGAGAGGAGCTTACGATTCAGGAAGAAAAAAGTGGAGAAATCACCTGTGAAACAGGAAAAATCCGTATCTTATCCGTAAAACGGGCAGCCGGTTATCCAGAATACAGGGGAAAGCTAATGATTCGGAAAGAGGAGCAGGGGTATGTCATTGTAAATGAACTTTTGCTGGAAGAATATCTATACAGTGTCGTATCCAGCGAAATGCCTTCCTCTTACCCGGAAAATGCCTTAAATGCACAGGCAGTCTGTGCCAGAACCTACGCACTTTATCAGCGGAATCGGTCTTATTATAGTGAATTCGGGGCAAATGTGGATGACAGTGTAAACAGCCAGGTTTACAATAATGTGGCTGAGACGAAAGAGAGCCAAAAAGCAGTAAAAACCACCAGTGAACAGTATCTGGAATATGAGAATCAGCCAATTCCGGCATATTTTTATTCCACCTCCTGTGGATACACCAGTGATGCGTCCGATGTCTGGATTGGGGAAGGAGAAAACCCTCCCTATTTGAAAGGACATTTTCAAGGGGAAGAGGAAAAAGAAAGGGATCTCTCCTCCGAAAAGGCATTTCTTGCATTTTTATCCGAGGAACAGAACTGTTTTGAAAAAGAAGAGAATTGGTTTCGCTGGAAAGCGGAGTTTCCTTTAGAAGAGCTGTCGGCCCGAATCAATGAAAGAATAGAGGCACTGAGAAAAGAAAGTCCCACCCATTATCTTTTAAAAAATGGAAAGGAATATGTAAGGCAGGAAATTCCTACGATGGGCATGATTAAAAAAATGGAAGTTCATGAGCGCAGTACCGGCGGTGTCATAAAAGAACTGATTCTTGAAGGAGAAAATGCATCCGTAAAAGTCATCGGAGAATATCAAATCAGAAAACTTTTCTGTCTGGAAAATGGCCAGTTTACTTTGCAGGACGGTTCTGCCGTTTACAGTTCCATGATGCCAAGCGGATTTTTTGCAATGGAAATGCAGGGGGAAGGGGCGGAGACGAAAGTCGTTTTTACAGGCGGTGGCTATGGACACGGGGTAGGGCTCAGCCAAAATGGAGCAAAGGCAATGGCTAAGTTAAAGTATGGATACGAGGATATTTTAAACTTTTATTATCCGGATGTGACATTAGTATATGGATATTAAAAATCCTGCTTTGAACAGATGAAATAATGGGAATCGTTACAAAGCAGGATTTCTTCAATTTTTTTTCTTTGTCCGTTTGGAAGAGGGTCTGCCGATGGATAAGAAGGAGCGGATTCGGTGCAGTCCTTTCTCGGACAGAAAGAAATTAATCTCAGCCCCCATAAACATAATGTACATAATCATATACAGCCAAATCAGGAATACCAAAGCCGCACCCAATCCACCATAGATATGTGTATAGCTGGAAAACTTGGACACATACATGGAAAACACATAGGAAAAAACCGACCATCCAAGGGAAGAAAAAATGGCACCAATCAGTTCGTTCTTTATCGATGTTTTTCTGTCAGGAACCAGGATATAAAGCATAAGGAAGAATATGGTGAGGACAAAGATGGAAAAAAAGCTTTTGGCGTCCATAATAATTCTTGCTACCGGTTCAAACAGCGGATAGTGATTCAGTACATATTGATAAATCGTTGTGCCGAATACAAGGAGTACCAAAGACACAATAATAATAATCGTAAATGCCATAGTATAAAATATGGCGATAATTCGAAGTCCGATCGGATTACGGGTCTCTTCAATATCATACACAGAATTCAATCCCATAATGATGGCCCAGACTCCCTTTGAAGCTGCCCATAAAATAGAGATAATGGATACTCCCATAATCG
>JAUNBT010000067.1:13826-14620 GCA_030526985.1 Lachnospiraceae bacterium
TGGTGCTCGAATGCTGATAAATCTCTTCTAAAATGTTCATCAGAAAAGCATTTTCCTTTACAATGGCAGCACTTGTCAAAAGATTCATAATATCCTGTTTGGAAAAGGGCAGATAAGTCGTCAGCAGTAAAAGGAGCATGATAAAAGGGATAAAGGACATTAACATAAAGTAAGATGACATGGCACTGTAAGCGGTGACATGATCCTCACCCATCTTACCAAAAAACTCCATCAAAAGACGAATTGTCTGGTATATTTTCTTTTTCAAAATCGATACCTCTACTTAGTTTTTTCTTTTATCATAAACTAACATACGTTACGATAATAAATAATTGGAAATTAACCAGATTCCAATCAGCTGAATCAATAGTATAACCGGAATCCCCAGTTTAAATTTTAAATGTTTTGTTTTGTGGTGCCAGACATACATACCAATCCAGGCTCCGGGTGAGCCGCCGATTATGGCAAGTAAAATCAAAGTTGCCTCTGGAATCCGCCACAATTGCTTCTTTGCCTTGTATTTATCCAACCCGTAGGCAAAAAAAGCGATTAGATTCACTATGATAAGATAATAGTAAAATATTTTCATATAGAAACCTATCCTTTTTCGTATTTATGTTGACTTGTATATTGTAGCGGTTTTTTAGAGAAATGTCTACGAAAAAATGCAAATTATTTCTTGACAAATAAATAACCATTGGGTATAATATCTATTGTTGTTGCAGGTGCGGCGATAAAGATGCCCAGATAGCTCAGTTGGTAGAGCAGAGGACTGAAAATCCTCGTGTCACTGG
>JAUNBT010000382.1 GCA_030526985.1 Lachnospiraceae bacterium
ATAAACTGGCCAGGTTCACATTTTCTGGCAACATATGGAGCATGAATCTCCATCAACTCAACAGCGTTGTTGAGTGTTTCTTTGCTGATAATCTTGTACATGCTTTCCTCCTTTTTAAGTCTCTCAATCTATTTACCAGAAAATTATATAATAATTTTCACTATAAAAGAAAGCACAATTCGAGTTTATTTTTATACTTTTCACAAAAAATACGGTTAAACTCCTATTTTTATTTTCTATTACTTATTTTTTGACGTTTTTTTTCTTATTTTGCCCACTCCTCGTATTCTTCGAGCAGTCTTACCAGATCTTCATAGGTTTCCATCTCGTTGACCCGGCCTCTTAAGCGGGCAGAACCGGGATAACCGGCCGTGTACCAGGCCAGATGTTTTCGCATCTCCCTGATTCCTGTATACTCTCCCTTAAATTCTACCATCATTTTTCCATGACGGCGAATCATCTCAAGCACTTCCATAAGAGAAGGTTTTTCCAGTCGTATTCCAGTCTTTAGATAGGTTAAAATCTCTTTAAATACCCATGGATTTCCCTTGGCACCCCTTGCAATCATATAGCCATCACAGCCTGTCTGCTCCCGCATTTTAAGGAAGGAATCCACATCCGTAATATCACCGCTTCCAATTACAGGAATAGATACTGCTTCTTTTACCTGACGGATAATGTCCCAGTCCGCCTTCCCGCTATAATACTCTTCCCGGGTTCTTCCGTGGACTGCCACTGCACTAGCACCGCTTTCCTGGGCAATACGGGCAATCTCTACCGCATTCACTGTATTTTTGTCAAATCCTTTTCGAATTTTTACCGTAACCGGAAGGCTCACCGCCTTTGCCATTGTTTCAATGATTTCACCGGCCAGCTTCGGATTCTTCATTAAAGCGGAACCCTCCCGATTGTTTACGATTTTGGGAACCGGACAGCCCATATTGATGTCAATCATCTGATATCCTTTTCCTTCTAAAGTTTTAGCCATATCTGCCATCAATTGAGTTTCTGAACCAAAAAGCTGAACTGCCACCGGACGCTCCTTTGAATCTGTCGCTAACAGGGGGAGAGTATTTTTATTTTTGTAATAAAGTGCCTTTGCACTAATCATCTCTGTGTACATCAGACCGCAGCCCATTTCCTTACAAAGAAGACGAAATGGCAGGTCTGTTACACCTGCCATTGGTCCTAGTACCAGAGGATTGTCCATCTTCACATTTCCAATTGCAAATGTCATCTTCTATCCTCTTTCTTTTTGTTTTTCAAATAAGATCTGAAGCCCTTTTAAAGTGAGCATCGGATCATAATAATCAATAAGTGGGGTTTCCTCGGCAATAATCTTTCCAAGACCGCCTGTGGCGACTACTTTGATTTCGTCAAAGCCACTCTCTTCTTTCATCTTCTGGATAATGTATTCGGTCTGCCCGATATATCCATAGACTAATCCAGCCTGCATACTGGTAATGGTTTCTCTTCCAAGAACAGTGCCCGGCTTTCGAATCTCAATCTCCGGAAGCTTTGCGGTTCCCTGCCAAAGTGCATTGGCCGCTGTCCGGATTCCCGGAGAAATTGCACCTGCCATAAAAGTGCCATCGCCTGAAATCAAATCAAAGGTGGTAGCTGTTCCAAAGTCCACCGCAATGACTGGACCGCCATAAATCTCGTAGCTTGCCACTGCATCTACGATACGGTCCGCACCCAGTTCTTTTGGATTGATGGTGGCAATCTTTAGACCGGTCCGGATTCCGGGGCCGACAACAATCGGTTTAATATGAAAATATTTTCGGAAAGAATTAATCAGGGAATACATGACATTCGGGTTTACCGAGGCGATAATTGCCGCTTCCACTTCTTCCACCTGATAACCCCTGACTTGTAACAGCTGGGACATCACGATTCCGTATTCATCTGAGGTTCTGGAATTTTTCGTTGTCAGACGAAAACTTTTTAATAACTTTTTGCCTTTAAAAATGCCAAGGGTGATATTGGTATTTCCAACATCCAATACAAGTAATTTATCTTTTTTCATCATTTTTCTTCCTTAACTATTGCAGAAAAAATACTTTATAATATGTTTCCAGTGCCTCTAACAATTCTTTCTTCTCTTCCCGGATTTGTTTCATCTTTAAAACACTGCCAATCTCGTCAAAAAGAAGATCATTTTCATCCGCCTGTACCACAAATTGAAGAGTTCCATCCTCCTCAAATTCCAAGGAAAGGATTCCTCCGATTTCTTCTGTGTAGAGTACACATAAAATCTTCAACTCATCCTTTACCTGCTTTGGCAGCGACTCAAAATTATCATT
Organism: Lachnospiraceae bacterium; assembly: GCA_030526985.1. Classification (GTDB taxonomy): domain Bacteria; phylum Bacillota; class Clostridia; order Lachnospirales; family Lachnospiraceae; genus SIG292. The sequence continues at coordinate 2,307 of JAUNBT010000382.1, forward strand.
CAAATAATACTTTTTTTCATAAGAGTTAGATACGCACAATACTATTTTTTCTTCGTACATTGTGTCCTTCCTTCTTCTATACATAGCCGTAAAGGCCTCTTACGGAAACCTCCCCGGATATGATCTTCTCAATCTGGCCATTCTCATCGCAGACGATCAGGGAGCCTTCTTCATCGATTCCCTGGGAGGTGCG
>JAUNBT010000383.1 GCA_030526985.1 Lachnospiraceae bacterium
TACCTCAGTCCTTCCTTTCTTATATTGTACCATTCCCATATCAGAAATAGTACTCTTTTTTCAGTTTCATTCAACTAAATTTCCACCGAATCTCCACATGCTACTCATCCCACACAGTGATCTTCTCTTTAAAGCTATCGACCACCTGCTGATTCAGCTCCGTCAGTACCATGCCCAACAAGATTTTGTTAGTGTACCGTACCCCTGATATTTCCTTCATATCCCTCCGTTTAACAAAGAAGCCCCGCAGACAATAAACCAATCAATAGATTCCCTGACCCTGATATAGTCATTTCATGTTACTCATTTCTCGAATAGTTATCGTTAATATACTGTACCCCTAAAATTTCATACCACTGCCTCAATCAGACACCTGTCACCCACCATGACTTTCTGCACTCCAATTTTTTTCGATTGATTAAAATTATAGCTCAACATATATCCCTTTTTAAGATGAAAGTAATCCAGGTAATCAGATAACTGCTGTTCCCCTCGCTCATTATAGGCATTGCCTCTCCATATTTTAAGTTCAACAACGAACTGTTCTCCCCGGTAGTCAATGACCAGATCCATCCGCCTTAAATTCCGGGTTCTGGCTTCCACATAATAATTTCCTGTCCCATTGATAATCGGCTTCATGTAAAGCATAAAACGACGCCGTCCTTCTTCCTCGTCAAATTCTACATTCTGGCTTCCATAAATGTCATCAAAGCATTGCACATATTTTTCTAAAACAAGTTCCATATTTAAGTGCCCATCCATGATAAACTGATTTTTATCCTCCGCAGCTGCTTTAAATATTGGCTCTCTTTGTACCTCATGGACCGTAAGATAATAATCGTACAACAACGTTTCAAAAATCCGATTGGAGATAACCACATTTCCGCCCTCTTTTTTAGCAAATCCAAACATAATCGCCATATCTGTATCTCGATCAAAAGGACTGAATACCATTTTTTCTCCACTAAATAACATCGAATGAATCTTCTGGTCCAGTGACGGATAGTCCTGCAATTTTCCCATCAATGATTCAAATAGAGGATTTTTCTCTGAAAGAAGAATCTTTACAGCTTCCAAAAATCCATCTTTTGTCCATACACTGGACAAAGCAGCGAAAGGTTCTTTCCCAGCCAATTCTTCATCCAATAATTTACACAAACGAGAAACAAGGAATGGGTATCCCGATGTGTAATCGAACAGATATCCTGCCATCTCTTCTATGTCCATTCCCGTATCATGATCTGCCTCATAATCTTTTAACATCCCAGCAATATCGTTCTTTGAAAAGCTCATATCCACTTTAAAATCTGCTGCAATATTCCAGGGACTGTTTAGTTTGTGTTCCTCATCCTTTCGGATCTTCTGCTTGATGTTTTTCACATCATAAACTCCTGCCAGGATAACTGACTGAAAAGAAGGTCTTTTGTTCCGGTGCAGATAATACCCTCGAAGTTGTGCAAGAAAATCCAAAAAAACCTGATTATTGCTGGCACTATCCACCTCATCAATCATAAGAACCATTGGTTTTTCTGCCTCCCTGCACCACCGACTCAGATAAATGAATAATTTTCTTAAATCTGCCTGACTCCCCTGTTCTTCAGCAAAACTTTGCAATATTTTCCTAATATCATCCGACATGAAGGCAGAGCCCTCTTCCTGTATCAATAATTCTTCCGAAAATGCTTTTACGAAATCTTCTTCCGTCCGAAAACTTGCCTGACTCAACATCTGAAAATCTATGCTAATAACATAGTAGTCCTCTAAAAGATACTCTGCCAATCCACGTAATAAAGTTGTCTTCCCATACTGTCTTGCCCTGTTTATTGTAAAATACGCCCCGGCATCCACTAAATTCTTTACATCTTCCAAACGTTTTTTTATATCAACCATATAATGATGTTGTGGATCACAGGAACCTGTCACATTAAAATGTCGTCTCATTTATCTTCTCACCTCTTCTACTCTACAGCGGTGTACTTTTTCTTTTCTGTCATAAGAGATTCCAACCGCCAATATACATCCTGTATAAATCTGCTTCTCTCCCAATTTGGGCTGAAACCTTTGTGCATACTTTCGACATCGAATCTGTTCAATTGCTTCCTCCGGCGAAGCATCTACTTTTAATTCTAAAATGATACAATCTGCATTTTTGTCCATCTCTGGGTAAAAAATAAAATCAACATATCAACTTCAGATTTCGTTAGTGTACCGTACCCCGGATATACCCCGGATATTTTTTTGTACCCCGACTATTACTGATTCCCATATGCAAATTGCAGAACTATTCATTATATGAATTTAGCAACAACAATAAGGGATAATCGAAATCCATGAAAATTCATGTCCACTCTTCAGAAATATTTAAGGAAATCGTTAAGATTTCGTTAGTGTACCGTACCCCTGATATTTCCCTATACCGACATACAATATTTTATTTGATTCTATGCAATCAGACCAATATTTTCTACAGTCGAACACTTCTTCGAACAGTTAGCTA
>JAUNBT010000384.1 GCA_030526985.1 Lachnospiraceae bacterium
GTTCCAGATTCTCATTTTGAAATAGCGGTTCTTGATACATATAATTCTTTTGCAAGCTGATCCTGCGTCAATCCTTTTTGTTTTCTTAATTCTTGCAGTTTTTCATTAAATTCCAACTTGTTTTCTCCTCGTATTAATAGAAAATTTCAAAAAGCCAGCTTTATAATGAAAGCTGGCTAAAATATTATCACATATATTTTATTAAAAATCAACCTCATCCGGATGTAATCCTGAACCCGCAAAATAGGTTAATTGGTTTATTGTTTTCATATCTTCTGCCTTTAATTCAAAGTCAAAAACATTTGCATTCTCAGCAATTCGTGACGGAGTAATCGATTTCGGCAATGGGAGTACTCCATTTTGCAGACACCATCTGATACAAACCTGTGCTGTTGATTTTCCATACTTTGCTGCTATCTCCTGCAGTGTGGGATTATCTTACATCTTACCTGTGCCAAGTGGACTCCATGCTTCTACAAGGATATTGTGCTCGTTACAATATGCTACTGTTTCTGTTTGTAATAACCCCGGATGAAACTCAATCTGATTTACCATGGGTTTTACTTCTGTCTGCATTAATGCTTCTAAATGATGTGGCAGGAAATTAGATACACCGATTGATTTAATTTTTCCAGCCTTATATAACTCCGTCATAGCTTTCCACGTATCCAGATTGATTTCTTCCCAATTGTCATATTGATTTTTGACAGCGGGCCAATGGATTAGATACAAATCAAGGTATTCGACTCCTAAATCAGCACAGGTTTTCTCAAATGCTTTCAGAGTCTTATCATAACCACGTTCTGCATTCCATACTTTGCTTGTAATAAATAATTCCTCTCTTTTAATATTGGATTCAGCAATACCCAGTCCTACACTTTTCTCATTTTCATAAACTGCCGCAGCATCTATGTGACGGTATCCACTCGTAATCGCTGCCTTAATTGCATTTACCGCTGTTTCTCCGTCTGGTGTCTGCCATGTTCCAAATCCTACACATGGGATACTATAACCATTTGATAAAATAAAAGTATCTGTTAAACTTTGCATCAAAATTCCTCCTGATTTTACTTTTTCTAATCTTCCAAATCTTTACACAAGAAATCTATATAGATTTCTTTAAATTTTGGATTTTCACAGTTTGCAATTAAATTTACTAAATTGATTTTCATAAGTTGTTTTAATAGCTTTATTTTCATATAATCCTTTCTATTACGATCACATTTAGTTTTCCATGCTTTGTTTCAGTATTTCTGTCACAATCATGGCTGCATCCTTCACTTTCATGCCACATTTAAATGCCTTCGGTTTCTCTCCATGCAAAACATCATAACATGTGATTCCATTATATTCAATCCTGAACTTTTCGCCTGCTTCTCTTATTTTTCTATAAATAAGTGCCCTGTTGTCTCTTGCACCAGTTTTTCCATCATGATATAGATAACTTATAACAGCAAAGGCTCCGGATAAAGCTCCGCAAACCTCCTGTAAACCACCCATTCCGCCGCCAAAGCCTTCCATAATCTTTATTGCAATTTCTTCATCTATACCCATTTCATCCACAAAAGCACAGAATACTGCCTGAGAACAGGTATAACCTTTCTCATAGGCTTCCCCCGCAAGTTTTAATTTCCTGCAGGGGTCTTTTTTGTTTATCATTTTTGTCTGCAAATCCACTTTATAATCTCTTACAGATTCATCATTCATGCAAACATCCTCTTATCTATAAGCCTTTTCATAAATTTCAAGATAATCTTCATCGGATAAAGGCAGCGGATCAGCCGTAATATCTCCTCCAAGAACTTCATGCACTCTCTTTGGATAAATCTTCAATTCTTCTTTTGTAATGCCCGCTTCGCTCATCTTAAGATCTGCACATCCTACGGAGGCAATCAAATCATCCAGTGCTTTTACAAAATCTTTTCCGCAAACCGGGTTTTCTACTCCCATTGCCTTTGCCATCTTAATCATAGGTTCTTCTGCGGCTTTACGTTCTGCAAAGAAATCATAATAAGCATGCGCTGTCATAATGAGTCCTGCTCCATGTACCAAATCTTCATGATAGCTTCCCATAACATGTTCAATGGTATGCGCCGATGTACAAAGCATATAATAGCCTGCAAGTGTATTCGCAAGCGCCATGTTTTCTCTTGCTTCCTTATTATTTCCATCCTTATATGCAATCGGAAGGTACTTTGCAATGAGTTCAATTGCCTTTAAAGCAAACATTTCTCCCATAGGGTGTTCATTTTTATTAATGACGCTCTCACTTGCATGGAAAAATGCATCCATTCCCTGATAAGCTGTAAATTCAGGTGGTACACTCATCATAAGTTCTGCATCCACAATAGAAAGTGTTGGGAACATAGATGGGAAGAAAATTCCTGTCTTTTCCTTTGTCTCATCATTGGAAATAACAGCCGCAATATCCACTTCACTTCCAGTACCTGCTGATGTGGTAATTGCAACGATTGGAATTGCATCAAATTCTGCA
>JAUNBT010000068.1 GCA_030526985.1 Lachnospiraceae bacterium
GAAGAGATTTTAAAGATAAGTGAAATCGCTGCGAGAAATGGAATCCGGCATCTGAAGGTAACAGGTGGAGAACCATTGGCCAGAAAAGGCTGTGCAGATTTTATCAGAGAGTTAAAGCAAGTTCCGGGAATTGAGCATGTCACACTTACGACAAACGGGGTGATGCTGTCTGCTGTTCTTCCTATACTCAGGGAAGCAGGAATTGATGGAATCAACATCAGTCTCGATACGTTAAATAGAGAGACGTATAAGCGGATTACCGGGAGAGATGAATTTGACCGGGTGTGGCAGGGATTTCAGGAGGCTGTAAAGCTTGGAATAAAGGTTAAGATCAACTGTGTCCCGATTGCCGGATATAATGAGAGTGAATATAAAATGCTTGCAGGGCTTGCGGCAGAATACCCGGTAGATGTGAGATTTATTGAGATGATGCCGATAGGATATGGACGGGAATTTGGCCGTGTCCCCGGAGAGAAGATTTTAGATGAAATCTTATCTGTATATCCGGATCTTACCCAGAGTGAGAAGAAACGGGGCTTTGGACCGGCATTTTATTACGCAGGAGAGTCCCTAAAAGGAAGTATAGGTTTTATCGAAGCCTTGAATCACAAGTTCTGCAGCAAATGCAACCGAATTCGCTTAACGGCGGATGGATATTTAAAGACCTGTCTTTACTATAAGAATAGTATCAACATGAAAAAGGCGGTCCGGGAAGGTGCTTCGGAGGAAGAGATTTCACAGCTGTTTCAGAAAGCATTTGAAAATAAACCGAAGGAACATCATTTTGGACTGATAGAGGACAACAGTGAACAAAGAAAGATGTCACAGATTGGTGGATGACAAAGAAAAAGGATTCAGGAAAGGATGAGATGATATGGGTACAATCAAAGCGATTTGCATTAGCGATAAAAGAGGAATACAGAAAACAGAGATCAAGGAAGCGGTATTGGTTCCTGATTTTGGAATAGAGGGAGATGCGCATGGGGGAAAATGGCATCGTCAGGTCAGTCTTCTTTCTTATGAAAAGGTGGAGGAGTTTAAGGCAAAGGGAGCAGATATTGTACCGGGTGCTTTTGGCGAGAACCTGGTTGTAGAAGGTTATGATTTTCGAACATTACCGGTAGGAAGCCGATTTATTTGTGGTGATGTGGTACTTGAGATGACACAGATTGGAAAAGAATGTCATACCCATTGCCAGATTTATCATAAGATGGGGGACTGTATTATGCCAAGGGAGGGTGTATTCGCAGAAGTGATAAAAGGCGGAACCATTGCCGTTGGTGATGAGATGCGACTGGAACTTCCGGATCCCAAACGTCCGTACCGTGCAGCAGTGGTTACTTTAAGTGATAAAGGGGCAAAAGGAGAGAGGGAGGATAAAAGTGGTCCTGCCTTAAAGGAGATACTCGAGCAGGCCGGATATCATGTAATCGAGACATTGATTCTTCCAGATGAACAGAAACGAATTGAGATAGAATTAATCCGGTTAAGTGACGGACGCGCAGCTGACTTGATTCTTACTACAGGCGGAACTGGTTTTTCTATGAGGGATTGTACACCGGAGGCAACACTTGCTGTGGCAACAAGAAATGCACCGGGAATTGCGGAGGCGATTCGGAACTATTCGATGCAATATACAAAGAGAGCAATGCTGAGCCGGGGGGCTAGTGTAATCCGCAATCAGACATTGATTGTGAATCTTCCGGGAAGTCCGAAGGCAGTGAAGGAAAGTATGGAATGTATTATGGATCAGTTGTCCCATGGACTTGGAATTTTAACGGGAAGAGAAGCAGAGTGTGCCAGATAAAGGCTTAGACAATGAGATAGTTAGAAAGTTAGATAGATAGAAAATTACAAAAACACTACAAAAACAAAAAGCCCCGGAGATAAACTCGATGGGGCCTTTTGGAGGACAAGCAATTTTAATAAAATACAATACAAAAAGAGCTGACATTCTATTATCAGCCCCCTAGAGAAATTTCAGAATCATGTAACTCTGTCCTTTTGCCTGAGAGATATACGTAAAAACGTCTTACACCTTCGGCGCTCTAATTGAGAGGCTCTCCAGAGAGATTTCTTGTATTGATTTAATTAAGTATAGCATGGCTCAAAAAAAAACACAAGTGCAACTTCTCTATTTTTTTAGAGAAGTATTGTATTTTTTTGTGAACAATATATAAACAGCAAAAGAATGGGAATGAAAAAATATGGGAAGAGAGAAAAATAATACAAAAAAGAAGATTGTAACGGCGGCGTGGAGATTATTTTATAAAAATGGGTATGACCATACGACGGTGGATGCGATTATCCGGGAATCTGGTACCTCGAAGGGAACTTTTTATCACTATTTTAATGGGAAGGATGGGCTTTTGACATCACTTTCTTATTTATTTGACGATAAATATGAGGAGCTTCTTTCTCAGATGGAACCGGAGATGAACAGTTTTGATAAACTTTTATATTTGAATCGGGAACTTTTTCATATGATTGAGACATCTGTTTCAAGAGAGCTTTTGGCTACACTCTATTCTTCCCAGCTGATTACGAAAGGGGAAAAGCACCTTTTGGATCAGAACCGGATTTATTACCGCATGTTAAATGATATTGTGGCAGAAGGACAGCAGCGGGGACAGATTCATGCGGATATGGCTGCACATGAAATTGCCCGCACCTATGCTTTGTGCGAACGGGCACTGCTCTATGACTGGTGTATCCACGATGGTGATTATAGTTTGAGAGAGTATGGAGAGAAGATGATGAAAATTTTTCTTGGAAGTTTTAAGAAACAGGAAAGAAAAGACTGAATAGTTATATGATAAGAAAGGAAAATACAGAAAATAGAAGATAGTCAATTTGCATAAAAAAAGATTCAGAAAATTTTATATTTGAAGAAAAAATAGATGGTTTTAAAAAAAGTATAGTCTAAAACCCTTTTAAAATAAGGGAAAAATGCATTTTAGTAAGAATAACGTATAGACTTTAGTCTAGTTTTGCCACCTGGCTGGCAGTTTTTGTCTATTCCTGTTATAATAACAAACATCTGATTCCTATAGGAGTTTTCCAGGGAAGAGTGAGATTACATTATAACATTAGAATGGAGAGATAATATGAGTGGCAGTACATTAGTATGGGTTTTACTGGCCTTTGCAGCATATATGTGTTTTATGCTTGTCATAGGTGCATTGTTTATGAAAAAGACCAAGAGTTCTGAGGACTTTTTCTTAGGAGGACGTGGTCTAAATGGATGGGTGGCAGCACTTTCTGCCCAGGCATCTGATATGAGTGGATGGTTGTTGATGGGACTTCCAGGTGCGGTGTATGCGTTTGGGACCGGTCAGGCATGGATTGCAGTGGGACTTTTCCTTGGAACAGTCTTTAACTGGATTTGTATTTCCGGAAGACTGAGAAGATATACCATTGTGGCGGATAATTCGCTTACGCTTCCCGCTTTTTTTGAAAATCGATTTAAAGATGAGAGAAAGATTCTTCTTGGTGTTTCCTCTGTTGTGATTGTTATTTTCTTTCTGGTATATACAGCATCTGCACTGGCTGCAGGAGGAAAACTTTTTAACACCGTGTTTGGATTTGATTACAGAATGTCTTTAACATTAGGAGCAGTTGTCATTCTTGCCTATACATTTATGGGTGGATTTATGGCGGTGTGTACAACAGACTTTGTGCAGGGAATGTTGATGCTTGTTGCACTTATGATTGTGCCGATTCTAGCTTATTTCCTGATTCCGGGAGGATTGACGGATGCTCTTGTCAGCAGTGGAGTTGACAGTGCATCTTATATGAGTCTGTTCCAGTCAGGCGGAGAGCCTTATTCCGCAATCGATATTATTTCCCAGCTGGCATGGGGACTTGGATACTGTGGTATGCCTCATATTTTGACCCGTTTTATGGCGGTAAAGGATCAAAAGGAGTTAAATAAGTCTAAGAAGATCGCGATTATCTGGGTTGCAATCTCCTTATTCTTCGGTGTAGCAATTGGTGTAATTGGACGTGCTTATCTGCTTCCGACCATTCTTGGTTCAGATGGAGCAGGATCTACAGAGACGGTATTTATTGCGATGATTACAAAGGTATTTACAGAGGATATCCGGCTTCCATTTATCGGTGGTCTGTTCTTATGTGGTATTTTAGCAGCGATTATGTCTACTGCAGACTCCCAGCTTTTGGTGGCGTCTTCTTCCGTGGCAGAAGATATTTATAAACAGATTTTTAATCCGGATGTGGATCAGAAGAAGGTGTTAAGAATCAGCCGTATTACTGTAATCGTAGTAGCAGTTTTAGCTTACTTGATTGCACTAGATCCAAACAGTAGTATTATGGGTCTGGTATCGAATGCGTGGGCAGGACTCGGTTCCGCCTTTGGTCCGATTGTGCTGATGTCCCTGTTCTGGAAAAGAACGAATTTCTACGGTGCGGTAACAGGTATTATATCTGGTGGTCTTACTGTTATTGTGTGGGATTATCTTCCACTAGTAGGCGGAGAAACATTGGGAACGGTAACCGGACTATATTCCTTACTGGTAGGATTTATTTTAAGCGTTATCGTAATTGTTGTGGTAAGCTTATGTACAAAAGAACCGTCCCAGGAGATTTTGGACGAATTTGAGTTGGTAGCTTCCGGCAAAGATATCCAGGAATAGGAAGATAGAAAGAGAATCGTAAAAATAGAATAATAGAAATAAAACCCGGCCAATTCTTTAGTTGTCATTCGAGGGTGGATAAGTTATAATATATTTTAGCTTAAACAAAGGAGAAACTCACATGAATAGACAACGAATGAAGAGATTGACCGGGTTTTTCTGGCTTTTTATGCTCTCTGTTTTGTGGTGTGCGGGAATTTCCTGCGAGGCTGCCGAAGATTATTTTGATAATCCGGAAGAGATATATGAAAGGTTTCGGGACCGGGTCTATGATGAAGACTATGAAGTGGAATATGGTTTTCTCAGAGAACGGGAACCGGTTTACAGTGACCAGTATGGTTCCAAACAGACTGGTAAGGCAGCGAAATATTCTGGGATTATCATAGTCAGTAAGACGGAATCCTATGTGCAGGTCATATATGAGACAAAGAGCGGGTATGGGATTGGATGGATGGATAGAAGCCGCTATAATGAAATTGCGAGACTTTATAATGGAGCGGAGAAACAACTTTTGGCTGATGGTGAGTACTCGATGGGGAATGTGTCAGCGGATTCTTTAAGTCAGGTAGAGCTTGTTTTTTTAAAGAACCAGCAATATAAGATATTGGATAAAAAGACAGGCAGAGCTTTAGGTTTAGTTCAAAAAAATGGAGCCTATAAGCATAAGGTCTGCTGGGGGAAGGAAGAAGATTCTGAAGCCCAGAGCTGGCAGCTGATTCGGGAGTATGACCATTTTTATTTGAAAAATAAACTTTCCGGTCGATATTTGACTTTAGATAAGGAGAATGGACCGGCTCTAAAACAGCTGTCCAATGATCCTGAGAATTGTTTTGAAGAGAGAGACAAGGAACAGGGACCTGCGGATACCTGGTGGACTTTTGTAAGGACGAATGGGAAGAATGTGAATCCCTATCGGAATTTTCTTCAGTACGATCCGGACTGGTCCCGGAAAGATTATGGAAATGTAGACGATTACAGTGGCAAGATGGCTTCAGCCGGCTGCGGTGTTGTTGCGATTACCAATGCGGTCTATGCCTTGAATGGGCAGTTCATTGATCCGATGCTTTTGGCAGATTATGCGGTGGAGAAGAATTACCGGATTATTGGTTCTGGGACAGATGATGGTATTTTTAAGGCGGCGGCTCAGATGTTCGGCAAAGCATACAATTTTAATTACCTTGGCAGATGTTATGACATTTTTCAGGTGCAGCGGTATTTAAAGGCTGGCTGTGTGGCGATTTCTCATGTACCGGGCCATTATGTAACGGTAGCTGATTATAAAGATAAAAATGAAAAGTATCTGGTGCTGGATTCTCATCCGATTCCAAGAAGACCAACCAATCCATTTGGAAACTGGTTTAAGTGGAACCGGTTAGAGTCAGGGGGACTTGCTTCTTCCTGTTATTATATTTACAGTACCAAGACAAAGGAGGATATACAAAATGATGTTCAAAAATGATTCCGCCTATATGCTTGTTATGGAGGGATGTACAAAGGGGAAAGGGGAAGATATAAAATGGCAAAGCCAGTTTTCCAAAGACCTTTCCAAGGAAGTTTCAGGGGATGCCCATGAGCAGGCGATGAAGGAATTGATTACTTATTTAAAAGATGCGGTCAGCCTTGGAATGTATTATGATGTGATGCGCTTCTTGATTAAGGCGATGATTTACGAGGATGAATCCTTTGATTATGAAGGGCTTTATGCGGCTGTGGAAAAAGAGCCGGAGCTGAAAGAATTGCTTCCTTATGCCAAAGAATACGCAGATGAGATGCGAAAGAAAAATGAAAAAAATGCCGGAGATATGGCAGATTTCCTTTTAAAGACTCAGAATATTTTCAGCGATGATTTCGGAAGATTTCTTTATGCAAATATAAAAAAATGCAGTCTCTCTAAGGAGATGGCGCTGACAGAGGCAGAGGTGGACAGCATTGCAAAGTCTGTCAACAAAAAGGCTCGCCCCGGTATGCTTCTTAGTCTGATTGATTATGTATATGCGGGAAGAACGAAAAATATGGAGATTTTCTGGTATGCGATGAGAAAATACATCCTTCCGGTTCTTGGAACGGCAAAGTTTACAGAGGAGAAGACCAATGAGCAGGCGATTTTAAGAAACCAGATGAATCAGTACGCTTATTATATTTATAATGTCGTTTATTTGTCCTATCTTGCAGCGAAAAAAGAGCAGGAAGAGGATGATGAGTTGGATCCGTTGGTAGAATATTGGGACAAGGATGAGAATAAGAAAGCCATTGACGATGATGTGAGACGTTTTTATGAAGGTCATAAAAAAGTTCTGCAGGAAGTATTGTCCGGCAGAACCTTTGAGGGCATGACACAGATGATAGAAGAACTGTAAAAGGGGACGGGGGATTATACCTCCGTCCCTGGTTTTTTCATGCACACAGCACGCTGGCTGATTGTGTCCGAGTATAGTTCCATATCATTTAAGTGGATGACCTTGATTACGTCTTCATATTTATCATCGGTGATGGAAGCTTTTTCGTTTGGTTGCTCTAAAATGAATGGCTCATTAAAAATAACATTTCTGTGACCATGGAACAGGGCAATATAGAAAATGTCTGTCTCCACAAGATCCTGGAAAAAGTGGCTTCCATAGGAAAGCTCCGGCATCAAGTTAAGGGCCTGATAGGATACTTCACAGATTGCATTCATATTGCAAATATCGGAGAAGTTTACAGGAACACCGAGTGCTGTTGTGCTGGTGCCCCATCGCCCCGGTCCGATTAGCAGGGAATAGTCCTCCTTGAGAGCCTGATTTAAATCCCCGATTGCCCGGGCAACACCATAACGGTCCGGTTCGGAGAGAGCCAGATATTCCTTCGGCTTTACATAAATGACATAGTCAATCGGATAAGTTACATTGCCGCCCATAAAATTGCCTTCTGTATAGAAAATACATTTATCCATGGAGGTGAGAAGAGGAATTTCCACCTTTCTCCCGATTCCCTTGACCTGTTGTGGACGGCACTGGAGAATATTGATTTTATAATCTCCATCCGGGCTGAAATTAACCGTAAATTCAATGTCTACCGGATAATTGTAGGTCTTAGAAAGGGTCTTTAACATAGTTTGCATTGTGGCGGGAAAGTCTGTTTTGGTAAGCAGCTTTCGGAAGGATAAGATATGGGGAACCGGTCCTTTTCTTCCTGTCTCCCGCAGCCAGCGCATGGCAGTCTGATCTGTTTCTGCAAAAAGGGAGGCGTCTGCTTTGATATCCAGGTTCATCATATCTTTCAATGTAATATAGGAAGTCTGAGCCTTCTCCAAATCTAATACATCAATATAGTGTTGGGAGAATTTCTTTTCATCTCCGAAGGTGACTAAAGGCCAGTCGCCAGGGTGATCTAGGCATACGATTCTTGGGTAGTCGTTTATAATCCGGTCGACGGCTCTTGTGCCGAGACCGAAAACTAAGCGGATCATTCCGGCATCGATATCCATATCCTTATTCCAGACATACATATTTTTGGAGTTTCCTACACCGGCGAGATGAGGGAAGAAATATTTGCCGTAGGTATCTCCGGAAACTCTTTGGATGAGAAGGGCCATCTGCTCATCCTTATCGTATAGATTCCGGTTCATGCGGTAGGCTAAGGCATCGTGATTCATCATGCTGGCATAAACGTGTTTAATCGCATTTTCAAAGGCCTCTAACCGTTCCTCCGGTGTTCCCTGATTGGAGAGAAATACACTGTCATATTTTCCGGCAAAGGCATTTCCGAAGCTGTCTTCTAAAAGGGAGCTGGAGCGGACAATAATCGGAGATTGACCAAAATGTTCTAAAACACGGACAAATTGTCTCTTAAAATACAATGGGAACTTGCCGTGAAGAATCCTGTCCTGAAGTTCCTCACCGCAGCGGAAGTAGTGTTCTTTTTGTTTCTGGCGCATGTGAAGAAACCAGCAGTTGTTATGTACAATATAAGTATAGTAAACATCTACGCCGACATAAAAGGAATCATGGGCTTCAATGTTATAATCAAATTGGTTGCCGCCTTCTGTAATCAGGATTTTTCTTGCCAAAAGCATGCCAAGTGATTTCTCGCCGATTCTGCCGGTACCGATTTCCCTGTATTTTATATTTAAAAGGTCTCTAAGATTGAAATAGCGGCAGCATAAGTCGTACATTCGATCCTCGTCGCTCAATAAAAGACGGACAAGGAGTTCTTTGGCATTTTCCTGTTCTTTATAGGAGCCGGAAAGGCGGATGTAGGCCTCGTGAAAGGTCATGTCCCAGTAGTCTGCTGTGTTTTCATTGATATGAAAACGAGAATAGATAGGTGCCAGCTCAGAGCTGGAAGTAAGTGCCTGGGCCTTATCCTTGACCAGATTCAGACGGTGAGGCAGGAACATATTTTTGGAGTGACGTCCCATTACTTTCTTTGGATGGACAAACAGGGCTCCGCCAGAGTGGAATAAATCAACGGAAAGCTGTGTCGTCTCCCGGATTCGGTCTATCGTCACATCGGAATGGGAATCTTTAATTAAACTGAAATAAGCAATGGTGTCCATTCGGTAAAGATAGGGGCAGATGACCCAGAAAAAATTTCCAATTGTAAGGTCGGAGTACCAGAATTTTAACAGCTCTGTGAGGCAGTCGAACACATAGAAGGTCTCAGGTCCCTCCCGCTTGATTAAATTACACAGCTGGCTTGTAAAGGCTTCAAATCCCTTGGATGCATCTAGATGGTAAGTGGGAATGCGGGGATCATGAAGCAGAGGATCGTGATCTCCAAACCGGATATAGACGAGATGCCGGTTATCCAAAAGAGCCTGTTTTACATAGTATTTTACTATCTTATTATATTCGAGAAGAGAATCCACATTCCAGACCACATTATCGCCGAGGCGCAGTTCATCGATAAGCTGGTCAAGACCATGAAGTCCAGTGCTTACCCGCCGGCTTAAATCTTCTTCTGCAGCCAGAAGTTCATCTTCATATAAATCATCGTATTGCATAGAAACCTCCTTTTTTACACCTTTTCTATATTGTAACATCATGGGACAGAAACAACCAGATATTTTATTGGAAAATAGTAAAATATCCCTGCATTTTTGTGCAAAATATACATAGGTTCTCTGGATTATCTGGTCTAAATTTGGAGCATTCTTTGTCTCATTTCATCTGGAATTGTCGAAAAACCTACTGTATAATAAAAGGGAATAATGAAAAAAGGAGAATTGTCGTGTTTACAATAAGAAAATACGTGCTGGCAAGTGACCTTTCTGAGGCCTACGAACTGAAAAAGAAGAACAGGAATAATGTAATTCTGGGTGGAAATCTGTGGCTTAAGATGGGTGACAGAAACATTCAGAACGGAATTGATTTGAGTGGTTTAGGACTCGATCAGTTAGAAGAGGAAGGGGACAGCTTTTGTATTGGCTGTATGTGTTCTCTTCGGGAGTTGGAGACGAATGAGGCATTAAACCACTATTTTAATGGCGCAATAAAGGAAGCCCTCCGCCATATTGTGGGAGTGCAGTTTCGAAATTGTGCCACAGTGGGCGGAAGTCTTTTCCCCAGATTTGGATTTTCGGATGTGCTGACGATTATGCTTGCATTGGATTCTTATGTGGAGCTTTATGACAGAGGTGTCATTCCGATGAAGGAGTTTTCACAGCTTCCGGTGGATAATGACATTTTATCAACGGTATTTATTAAGAAGGATGACCGGAAGGTATCCTACCAGTGCCATAGAATAACAGAGACAGATTTTGCAGTGCTTACCTGTGCAGTAGCCGAAAAGGACGGAAAATATTCGGTAGTGTTAGGAGCCCGTCCGGCGAAAGCGGTCTTGATTGATGATGTGGAGCTTTTAGACCCGTGGGATGAAGAGCAGGTAGAAGCATTTGCAGAGACAGTGACAGGAAAGACAGAGTTTGATTCGAATATGAGAGGGAGCCGGGAATACAGACAGGCCCTTTCTAAGATACTGATCCGTCGTGGCATTGAAGAAATCAGGGAAAGGAACAGATAAGGTTAAAAGAGATAGATGAAGATACAATTATATTTAAATGGAAGAAGAATTGAGGGTGAGGTAAAGTCGGACACTATGCTTTTGGATTTTGTCAGAGAGCAGGGAATGAAGAGCGTAAAGAGAGGCTGCGATACAGGTAATTGTGGTCTGTGTACAGTCTGGCTCAATGATAAACCGGTGCTTTCCTGTTCTACTTTAGCAGTCCGGGCATCGAACGCCCATGTGACCACATTAGAAGGAGTGGAAGAAGAGGCAGCTGAGTTTTCCCGTTTCCTTGCAGAGGAGGGGGCGGATCAGTGTGGATTTTGCAGTCCGGGACTGATTATGGCTGTGCTGGCATTAAAAAGAGAGAATGCTCATCCGACAGAATTAGAGATTAAAGAATATTTGTCAGGCAATTTGTGCCGTTGTACCGGATATCAGTCTCAGTGGAGAGCCCTTAAGAAATATTTTGGAGTGGAGGAAGAAGCCTGATGAAAAAGATGATACGCAATTATGTAAATCAGCCGGTTGTAAAAAAAGATGCGGCTTCCCTGCTTTCCGGACAGCCGGTCTATACCGATGATTTAGCTTCTTCAAGCTGTCTGATTGTAAAGCTCTTAAGGAGTCCCCATGCATTTGCTAAGATTCGCTCGGTTGACATTTCTAAGGCGATGTTAGTTCCGGGTGTGGAGGCAGTTTTTACTTATAAAGATGTTCCACAGAAACGTTTTACATTAGCCGGGCAGACCTACCCGGAGCCGAGTCCCTATGATCGTCTGATTTTAGATCAGTGGGTGCGTTTTGTCGGTGATCCGGCGGCTATTGTGGCCGGAAGAGATGAAGAATGTGTCAACAAGGCATTGAAATTAATCAAAGTGGATTATGAGATATTAGAGCCGATTTTGGATTTTGAACAGTCTTTAGATCATCCGATTTTGATTCATCCGGAGGATAATTATGTAGGACATGAGGGGCAGGGGACAGATGCGAAGAGAAATCTGTGTGCGTCCATGGTCCATGAGGAAGGCGATTTGGAAAGTGCATTTGCAGAGTGTGAATATGTGATTGATGAGACGTATCACACAAAAGCAGTCAACCAGGCGATGATGGAGCCTTTTGCTACATTTACATCGATGGATATTTATGGACGGGTGAAGATAACCAGCTCTACCCAGATTCCATTTCATGTGAGAAGAATTGTCGCCCATGCTCTTGACATTTCAAAATCGAAGGTAAGGGTTGTAAAACCGAGAATCGGTGGTGGATTCGGAGCAAAACAGACGGCGGTCTGTGAGATTTATCCGGCGTTTGTGACTTATATGACGAAAAAACCGGCAAAATTAGTTTATACAAGACAGGAGTGTTTTATCAGCGGCTCTCCCCGTCATGAGATGGAGATGAAGGTCCGGTTAGGTGCAGACAAAGAGGGAAAGATTAAAGTGATTGATTTGCACACCCTTTCCAATACGGGAGCTTATGGGGAACATGGTCCGACTACAGTGGGACTGTCTGGTACGAAATCGATTTCTCTTTATCGAAAGTTAGATGCATTTAAATTCAGCTATGATGTGGTATATACGAACCAGATGTCAGCAGGTGCTTATCGAGGATATGGTGCAACCCAGGGGATTTTTGCTATTGAATCGGCGGTAAATGAGCTGGCACACAAGATGAATCTGGATCCAATTGCTCTTCGGGAGATGAATATGGTGAGGGAAGGGGATAGGCTTACCAATTATTATGGAGAAGTGACCAATGCCTGTGCTCTTGACCAGTGTGTGAGCCATGTAAAAGAAATGATTGGATGGGACGAGAAATATCCTTATCGCAAGGTGGGAAAGAATAAAGTCCGGGCTGTTGGCATGGCCATGTCCATGCAGGGATCCGGCATTTCGAATATAGACGTAGGATCTGCTCAGCTGCGATTGAATGACGATGGATTTTATACTCTTTTGCTTGGCTGTTCCGATATGGGAACCGGATGTGATACGATTCTTTCCCAGATGGCAGCAGATTGTCTGGAATGTGATATGGATCAGATTGTTGTGCGTGGTGTGGACACAGATCAGGCACCTTATGACAGCGGTTCCTATGCATCCAGTACAACCTATGTGACTGGAATGGCAGTGGTAAAGGCCTGCCAAAAGATGAAGGAACGCATATTAGATGCCGGAAGCAACGTGTTACAATGTCCAAGAGAGGACGTTTCCTTTGATGGAAAAAGGGTTTACTCCATAAAAGAGGAGAGCCTGTCTATGACATTGGCAGATTTAGTTACGAATCTTCAGGCAGGTGCAGATGATGTGTTAGCTGCACAGGCATCCCACCATTCTCCTGTATCACCTCCGCCATTTATGGCAGGAGCAGCGGAAGTTGAGATTGATTTAGAGACTGGTAAGGTAACGCCAATCGAGTATGTGGCTACCGTGGACTGCGGTACGGTTGTAAATACCAACTTAGCCAGAGTTCAGACGGAGGGTGGCCTGGTACAGGGAATCGGTATGGCACTCTACGAAGATATCAGTTATACAGAGAAGGGAAAACTGCGGAACCTGAATTTTATGCAGTACAAAATTCCGACCCGGCTGGATATGGGAAAAGTAAGAGTAGACTTTAGAAGCAGTTATGAACCGACTGGACCGTTCGGAGCAAAATCCATCGGCGAGGTTGTAATCAATACACCGGGACCGGCAATCGCAGATGCCGTATATAATGGAACCGGTGTAAGAATTCGTACCCTTCCAATCACGGCGGAAAAAGTTTTTATGGGGATGAAAAAATAGTAGAAGCAGAAAGCCTCTTTAATCTGAATTTTTCTAAAATAAATGAAGCTATTTATAGTAGATACTTAGAAAAATGGTGGAATAGAGAGGCTTTTTTTGTTAGTTTTTGTTAGTTTTTGCTATATTTTGTTGCTATTTGTTTTTTTGAGGTTTATAATAGAATGTAAATGTATCTTCAATTAGTCAGGAAGAGATAGCGTGACGTTAAAGGAGGGGACAGCTATGGATGGGAAGATGACATGGCATAGAAAAAAGAGAGTTCTGGCAGGAGTCATTGTGCTGGTGTTATGTTTATGGGCGGCACAGAAAGCGGGATGGATACAGGGAATTGTTGATCAGGTGTCCCGACAGGAAGATAATCAGGTGGCTTCTAATACTATCATCGGGTCAGAGGATAATATTTTCAGTGTAGAGCTGAGGAAGGGAGGCGAGACAGGGGACGTTATTACAGATTTAGTAAAGTATCCGGATAAGGATTATACGTTAGAGAGAGATGTATACTATTCTTTACTGATTCGTGTAAACAAGACAACGCCGGTGAATGAGAATGGATATGTGCGTTTGTTTTTTGGACAGGAAAGTGATTCTGGTTCTACTGCTTACAATGGTCTGACTTTTCAAAACCCGCCGGGAGCTTTATTTTCAACAGGTTCTTTCAGCGGTCATACTTATCTGGATGCGGTAACAAAGCGGACAGATATAACAAATCCCACTTATGGAAATAATCAATATACAATGCAAGACGGTGAATTTATCTATCGCATACAGGACAACATTCAGCAAGGGAGTGAGGTCTATTTTGTGATGCAGTTTATGATAGATGATACAGGATATGACGGTAGTGGGATATTGGAAGATGGTATGAAAATTCAGGTTGGTAAAATGCAGGATGGCATTTTTTCACCAGAATCTACTCTGATAAGCAGTCTGCCTGTGGAAGAAAAAGATCCAGTTGGAGGTTATTTTAATGGAACTTCAAAAACAGCGACTTTAGGAGAGTCCGGCCAAATTTTGACCTATTATACCAGAGAAGTGGATAATATATCACAGGTTGGTTTCCTTTAC
>JAUNBT010000069.1 GCA_030526985.1 Lachnospiraceae bacterium
TTTTAAAGTGCAAACTAGAGAAAAAATAAAAAAAAATTGTATTTTTTTGCAAACAGGTGTAATATATTGCTTTATCTTGGATTGTATACAATATACTAAACTCTTACTTACTATTATACAGAATTATTTTCAATTGAAAATTGACTTTTTGCACAAATTTTATTATCTGTTTTTGTGTACTTTTATCTTTTTTCAAATATCCTATTCGAATTTTTGTTTTTTTTGCAAAAAAACAGACCAAAATGACAAGAATTTCCCGTCCAAATTACTTTTTGTTCTAATTCGACTCCATTTGTTTCTTCTGTTTCTTCCTATTATAATGCTATCTTATAATGTCATCATCATTTTATGACTTAGTAACAATTTCCCTGCGGCACTCGAATTTCTTTCTTACCAGCTTGAGTTTCCGCCCAAAAACCAGTATACTAAAAGAAAAACAAAGGAGAACATCGTATTATGAGTCATTTTTATACACACGATATCCCTTTAACAAAAAAAGAGGATATGATAAAGATAACTGGATATATTAAGAAAGACATTAAGGACAGCGGCATTACGGAAGGCATTGCCATCATCCACTGTCCTCACACAACTGCCGGCATCACTGTCAACGAAAATGCAGACCCGGATGTTGTTCGGGATATGCTCTACGGTTTTGGAAAGACCTATCCGGAACAGGATCCGGCATACCGCCATTTTGAAGGGAATTCCCATGCACACTTAAAGTCGTCCACCATTGGAGCCAGCATGACTGTAATCATTCACGGTGGAAAATTGATTCTCGGCACCTGGCAGGATGTGTATTTCTGCGAATTCGATGGTCCAAGACACCGCCATTTTTACGTTAAAATAATGGAAGGCTAGAAAACAACCTTTTATCTATCACTGTTCGAGATAACGACAGGCTTCTTCTCCCGTTTCTACAAGCATTTTCATAGCCTGAACCGGATAAGCGCCTGTGGCTGTCTCACCTGTCAACATGACTGATGCGGCACCATCAGTTATCGCGTGGAAGATATCATTCACCTCTGCTCTTGTTGGAACAGGGTTTTCTATCATGGAGTTTAACATCTGCGTCACAACCATGAATGGTTTTTTCGCCTCATTACAGATATGGGTAATTTGCTGCTGGGCTGCAGGAAGTTTAGGAAGGGAAACATCGTTTCCTAAATCTCCTCTTGCGATTACAATCTGGTCGCAAAATGGCAGCAACGATTTCAACTGGTTGATTCCCTCTGCGTTTTCGATTTTAGCAAATATTTTAATATCTTCGCCATGATTCTTTTTCAAGGTTTCTTTCAAACAAATCAAATCCTCTTTTGAGCGGACAAAGGGCAGCATGACCGCACTAACCCCATAAGATTTTGCCTGTTGTATATTTTTCTTATCCTGTGCTGTTAGTGTCGGATTGTCAAACTGAACTCCCGGTGCCGCCAGGCTCTTTCTTGACTGCAGTACTCCACCGCGAATTACCGTGCAGGTAATTCCACTTTCTCCTTTTTTCTCTACCGTCAAAAGTATCTTTCCATCATCCAATTTTAAGATTTGTCCCGGAAAAAGGTAAGATAGAATCTCTTTTTTGACAGGAATTTCACTATCTTCTTTTGGAATTTCATATTTCTCATCGATTAAATTTACACTTTTCCCCTCTCGTAAATGGATTGGTTTTTTCAAATCTCCAATTCTAATCTCCGGTCCGATTAAATCAATGAGTAAATTGGGTTCTTTTTTTGCTCTCGCAGATGCCATCTGATAAGCATGAATCCAATCTTTACTTTCTTCTAAACTTTTGTGGGATAAATTAAGGCGGATTCCTGTCATTCCCGCTTCTATCATATCAAATAGAACATCTTCCCGGCAACAGGCCGGACCGAAGGTTCCATAGTAATCTATTTCCTTTTTCATTTGAGTACCCCTTTTCTTCTTTTATAACTGTTCAGCGCCATTTACCTTATTTTATCAAATCCATTCGCCGGAAGCAACAAACACCGTTAATTATTTATCAAATTGCAATTTCTTGCTCTTAATTATTCATTTTTGTTTTTAAAAATCGGGTTTAACCGTTGTATTTTTAAAAAAAATGATATTTTTTTAGTTTTAACTTGCATTTTGAAATTTGTTGCGTTATACTGTTGCAAGTGTCGCAGAAAAATCCTGCAAATTGATTGAAATAGAAAGGAAAAATTATGGAACCATACAAGATCAAAAAGTTTAAAAAAGTCATGGTTGCCAACCGGGGCGAGATTGCAATCCGCATTTTTCGTGCTTTGAGCGAGCTTGGCATTACAACCGTTGCGATTTATTCAAAAGAAGATAAATATGCCCTTTTTAGAACAAAAGCCGATGAATCCTATCAGTTAAACCCGGATAAGGGACCGGTAGATGCTTACCTTGATATTAAGCGGATTATCCGCATTGCAAAAGCAAAAAATGTAGATGCCATCCATCCCGGATATGGTTTTCTGTCTGAGAATCCCCAGTTCGTGGAAGCCTGCGAGGCAAATGGAATTACTTTCATTGGACCTTCCAAAGATTTGATGGAACGGATGGGCGACAAGATTTCCTCAAAGCAGATGGCTTTAGAGTGCGATGTCCCTGTTATTCCGGGCATTGGCCATGCATTAAAGAGCGAAAAGGCTGTCAAAGAAGCGGCTGCTTCTGTTGGATATCCGGTCATGCTAAAGGCTTCTAACGGCGGCGGCGGCCGTGGTATGCGTATTGTCCGTTCTGAAAATGAACTGATCAAAGAGTACCGGGAAGCGAAAGAAGAATCGAAAAAAGCATTCGGCGATGACAAAATATTCGTAGAAAAATATTTAGAAAAGCCGAAACATATTGAAGTACAGATTTTAGCAGATAATTACGGAAATGTGGTTCATCTTTTTGACAGAGACTGTTCTGTACAGCGCCGTCATCAGAAGGTAGTAGAATATGCTCCGGCTTTCACCATTCCAGAAGAGACCAGAAATATTATTTTTGAAAGCTCTGTCCGTCTGGCAAAAAAAGTCGGCTACCGCAATGCAGGTACTTTAGAGTTTTTGGTAGACAACCAGAATCATCCTTATTTTATAGAAATGAATCCCAGAATTCAGGTAGAACACACGGTCTCCGAGATGATTACAGGAATTGATATTGTACAATCCCAGATTCATGTGGCAGAAGGCTATCCTCTCTCCTCCCCAGAGATTGCCATTCCTTCCCAGGACTCTGTTGTCTCCAACGGTTACTCTATCCAGACAAGAGTCACGACAGAAGATCCGGCAAACGGATTTCTCCCTGACACCGGAAAAATTACGGTATACCGTTCCGGTTCTGGAAATGGTGTCCGCTTAGACGGGGGAACTGCCTACACCGGTGCCAATATTATGCCCTACTATGACAGCCTACTTGTAAAGGTAATCTCCCACGACCGTACCTTTTCCGGTGCAATTCGGAAATCTTTCCGTGCTTTAAAAGAAATACGAATCCGTGGAGTAAAAACCAATATTCCATTTTTGATCAACGTTTTAAATCACGATCTGTTCCAACAGGGAAAATGTTATACGGATTTTATTGAGCATACACCGGAGCTTTTTGATCTTACCATCAGCCAGGACCGTGCTACAAAAATTCTCGAATTTTTAGGAAACAAGATGGTCAATGTGGCAAAATCCGAAAAGCCATTTTTTGAAGACCGGATTCTTCCCTCCTATGACAAAACAAAGCCGGTTTACGGTGCCAGAGATGAATTTTTAAAACTGGGAGCAAAGGATTTTACCCAGAAAATCTTAACAGAAAAGAAATTATATATTACAGATACTACCATGCGAGATGCCCAGCAGTCTCTTATGGCAACAAGAATGCGTACCAAGGATTTAGCCGGTGCTGCAAGGGCCGCTAACTCCTTTATGGCGAATGCATTTTCTGTCGAAGCCTGGGGTGGAGCTACTTATGATACCGCTTACCGCTTCTTAAAAGAGTCCCCATGGAGAAGACTTTCCCTCCTTCGTGAACGGATGCCAAATACGCTGATTCAGATGCTTCTTCGCGCTTCTAACGCAGTAGGATACAGCAACTATCCAGATAATGTAGTAAAAGAATTCATCCGAATTTCCGCTGAAAAAGGAGTGGACATCTTCCGTATTTTTGACAGCTTAAACTGGATTGAAAATATGAAAATGCCGGTGGAAGAAGCCTTAAAAGCCGAAAAAATCGTCGAGGGAACCATCTGCTACACCGGAGATATGACCAGTCCATCCGAAACAAAATATACCCTTGACTACTATTTGGACAAGGCGCGTCAGTTAGAAGCGATGGGATGTCACATCTTTACCATTAAAGATATGGCTGGGCTTTTAAAACCTTACGCTGCCAAAGAGCTGTTTACTGCTTTAAAATCCGAACTTCACATTCCGGTAAATCTTCATACCCACGATTCAACCGGAAACGGTGTCAGCACAGTATTGATGGCTGCCGAGGCCGGTGTAGACATTGTCGACCTTGCAATTGAATCTATGAGTTCTCTTACCAGTCAGCCTTCCATGAATGCTGTTGTGGAAGCACTGCGGGGAAGTGAGAGGGATACCGGACTGGACTTTGACGAATTGAACGAGTTAAGCCGTTACTATGGCCGTATCAGAAAGCTTTACAAAACCTTCGAAAGTGAAATGGATGCCCCAAATACAGAGATATATAAATATGAAATCCCCGGCGGACAGTATTCTAATCTGCTTGCCCAGGTGGAAGAAATGGGTGCCAAAGAAAGCTTTGAGGAAATCAAACAGCTTTACAAACAGGCCAATGAACTTCTTGGAAATATTGTAAAGGTAACACCATCCTCCAAGGCAGTCGGAGATTTTGCCATCTTTATGTTGAAAAATGGATTGAATAAGGACAATATTTTAGAAAAAGGAAAGAATCTTTCCTATCCAGACTCTGTTGTAGACTATTTCAAAGGAATGATGGGACAGCCAGACGGAGGTTTCCCGAAAGAACTGCAGCGTTATGTTCTGAAAGGACAAGAACCGATTATCGTCCGTCCGGGTACCCTTCTTCCAGCCGCAGATTTTGAAGAAATCAAAGAACATTTGAAACAAAAGTTTGATATGTCCGCCTTCAGCGATTACGAGATGGAGCAGAAAGCTTTAAGCTACGCCCTCTATCCGAAGGTGTACGAAGATTACTGTGAACATTTTGAAGCCTACAACGACGTATCCCGGTTAGAAAGCCATGTTTATTTCTACGGTCTTCGAAAAGGAGAAGAAACCACTCTTAAAATTGGCGAGGGAAAAGAACTTCTGATTAAATTTATCGATATTTCTGAGGCAGATGAACATGGCATCCGTACTCTTTCCTTTGAAGTAAACGGTTCTATGCGCGAGGTAAAAATCACCGACCGCAGTCAGGAAGTCAAGGCAGACCGCAAACTGAAGGCGGATAAATCAAATCCACTTCATTTAGGTTCCACAATCCCTGGCACGGTAGACAAGATTCTGGTAAAAGAAGGCGACCGTATCAAGGAAAACGACCCATTAATGACCGTGGAAGCTATGAAAATGGAAACTACCGTTGTATCCACTATGGATGCCATTGTAGACAAAATCTACGTTACTTCCGGGGAACAGGTCAATGCGGAAGATCTGTTGATTACCTTTCTTCCATTAGAGGCCGGGGAAACAGAATAAGAATTACATAAATTCTATGTTTGCCAGGACCCTGCCCGGTTCTGCAACGATAAACTGCTGGTCCCACTGACCTGCGACCAGCTTTTCCAATACAATATTACTGCCGTCTACGTAACACAGCGGGCAATGGATTAAATCCGCATTTTCCTTTGCCTGCTGTATATATTCGGACGAACGGCAGTCATACACACCCGTATCGATAATATCTGCTGAAAGATAGGATTCGAACCATACATCAAAGACATACTTTCCATTCTCATCCCCATAATCTTCGCAAAGCTTCTTTTTCATTCCTTTTAAAGAATAATTTCCTTCCTCACACTGGACCAAATAGAAATGTCCCGCTTCTTTTAAATTCGCTGCCGATCGTTTGTTCGTATGTAAAAGCATTGTAATACAATCGTCCACTTTCGGAATTACCACTCGCTTTTTCACAGGTACGTTTTCCCACGATCCACCGCAAAAGCCCATAGCCACCAAAATGGTATCGATATGGGATGGTACTTTTTCTGTCTCATCCAAGATTACCTGCCTCATCTCTTTTGGATCCCTGTGATAGATACGGTCAAGCCAGACGACCGGATAATTAGTATGCATTTTCTGCTGTGCTGCTTCCAAATGCAATTCCATTTGGGTACAGGCAAATATAATGACATTCGTTTTTTGATTCTCCATATGGTTTCTTAATCTTCCTCCATTTTATATCCATAGTGCATATTACAGTGATTCAAATTATCGTGGTGCATATTATCGTGATACATATTTTAATGATAATCACATTTTTGGCATTGTACTACTGCATCTTCGCTGCCTTCTTTTTGATAGGCACCTGCCCACTGGCTGATGCTTAGTAAAATCGGAACAACGGATCTTCCTTTTTCCGTCAACGTATATTCCACCTTCGGCGGGATTTCATCATAGGATTTTCGGGTAATCATATGGTCTGCCATTAATTCTTTCAGGGCAGCAGCCAATACTGCGTCGGTGATATTTCCCATCTCTTTTCTCATCTCACTATAGCGCAGCGTCTTTTTTACTGCCAGGATACAGATAATTCTTGCCTTCCATTTTCCTCCAAACACATGCAATCCATACTCTAATGGACATCGAATCTTTTCTTTCAATTTTTTCTGATACATCACGCATTCTCCTTTGCCATGGCAGATACAGTCTGGTTTTTTCGGACATACAACGTCGAAAAAGGCGCAGGAAGTCTGCCTGCGCCATATCTATGTACTTAAATCTCTTACAGAACTTTCTTATTATCCGGTCCCGGAGTGGTAACGATTACTTTCTCCGGCGTAATGATAAGAGCACCTTTTGCACTGAGAGCACCTTTAAATAATTCCTCTGCTTTTACTTTCATTGCATCTAAAACCGGGCCTTCTGTCACATATTCTGCAGTACCTTTGACCTGATAACCTTCTTTTCCATCATAGGCAGCGATAGCCACTTTGCTATTGCTCTGGATATTTTTTAAAGTTGTTTCTAAGAACACATCCCCAACTACCAGCTTGCCATCTTCCGTTATCTCTTTTAAGCCAACTGGAACTACATTCGGTTCATTGTCCGCACAGGTAGCTAAATCCCACAGACTCTCAGCAAGTACTTTTTTTACACTTTCATTCAACATAAAAATTCCCTCCATACATTTCTTTTCTCTTTTTATTTCCAGCGTATTTATATACTTATTATATGAAATTTACTGTATAAAAACAATATATTAGTTGATTTATAAGTTACTTATAAATTTCATAGTATAACTTAATTCCGTTTCTGTTTATTATTAATGTATTTTACATATATAGTCAATCAATTCATTCTGCTGCCCGCATGCGCTCCACCAGACTTCCTCCCTTTGATAGAGCATTCCATGCAAAACAGGGCACAAAAATTCCAAGAAGCAACAAGATAGGAATTGCTGCAAATAAAGGCCAAAGCAACAACCGATAAGAGCAAAACCAGAGGTTTTTAGTCAAGATCCTGACTGCAAAAATGGACATCCCTATACCACCGGTAAGAACTAAGATGGCAGTTCCCACTCCGTAATAGATTCCTTCTGACACAACTAATAAAGTAAGCTGCTTCTTTGTCATACCAACCGATTCTAACATGGCAAATTCCCGCCTCCGGGTAATCAGGCCAGTTAGAATAGAATTAACAAAATTAAGTATTCCAATCAGCCCAATAATCAGGCTTAAGGAACCACCTACAAGAACAAATATCATCTTAAGCTGTTTGAATTCTTCCTTTTTTTCCAGCTTTGCCTCATAAGACATCGTTGGTTCTTCTGTGTCGGTATAGTCTTTTAAAAATGCGGCAGCCTCTTTTTGTGCTCCCTCTTCCACGTTAAAGGCATAGGTCATGATTTTTTTCTTATCACAGATTGTTTGAAACTCTTTTGCCGGCAGATAGTAAGAAAAAAATGTCCCTCTCCGACAGGTATTGGTATAATATTTCATTGCTGCATAACCGATTACTTCATAAGACTTTCGAATCCCATTTTCCGTATTTTTAAGCACAACCGTATCACCGATTTGGTGCATTTTTTTTGAATTCTCTATCGTTCCCCCTTCATCCGCATCGACTCCTTCTAAAATTGAATGGCCCGATGCAAGCATTCTTTTTATCTCCTTTTCGGAATAGTCACTGATTATATCTAAGCCATCAAGGCACATCGGATCTGCACCATAAACATCTACTCCCGCATTCCCATTTTTATCCGCAATATAGTTTTCTATTGCATTTTGTTGTACTTTGTAACCGTATTCATCCTTTTCGTATCCATGAAAATCATAATTCGTAAGCTGTATGCTGCTACAGTCACAGTACCAGCTGCCTCCCTCTAAAAATCCATCCAATTTTTGTACTTCTTTTATAAAAGAGGGGGTGACATAGCTGTCATCATCGGTCTCCATGGTATTATCATCGGTTATTTCATACTCATTATTAAAATATTTTGCTCTTCCAATTAAAAAGTCCGTATCAGAAAAGTTAGACATATACTTATCTATATCAAAGGATTTTGTAAATGTGAGTACACTGTTTAAAAGAATCACACTTAAGGACATGGAAAGCAGTACAAAAAAAGTTTTCTTTTTATTTCTTCCCAAATTGGAAAAAGCCATTTTATATATCTTTCCGCCGTCTGTGGATTTCTTTTTTCTTTTACGGTTATATCTGCTTCCCTCTGTATACCGGACAGCCTCCACCGGGGATACTTTTGCCGCAATTTTTGCCGGTTTTCTTACACTAATCAGCACTGTAAGCAGAGTAAAAAGGGCAGCACCGATAAAAATAACCGGATTGAAAGATACTTTTCCACCCTCTAATCCAAAGCTGGTCATAACCATCAGTTTGGGAACAATGGCTTTTCCAATCAAAAATCCAAAGATGAGTCCAATTGGAATGCCAACGATGGACAGCAAAAATGCCTGGTGTTGAATCAGTGTCTTAATCTGTTTTCTAGTTGTACCGATGGTTTTTAAAAGGCCATAGAAGCGGATATCCTGTATCACTGATATCTGAAAAATGTTATAAATGATTAAATATCCGGTCAATGTAATCAAGAATAGAATTCCCAAAACTGCTGCCATTGCTGTCGGATCCTTGTCAAAACCAGATGACAGATAGGACCAGTTCGCATTGCTGTCAATAAAATTCGAATCTTGTGGATCAGAGGAATATCCGCAGTCTGAGAGCACCTGATTTAATTTTTCCTGTATCTGAAAAGTATTGGAAAAAAACACATAGGAATTGATTGCACCGGCCAGAGCACTGGATGCATTTTCCGGAAGTGAAAAATCAATCCCTTCAAAATCAGAGGCGTAAGTTTCACAGTAAGCCGGTGAGACAAGGCCAAATCCGACATTTAAAAGGGGATCGGACTCCCAGAAACCGCAGAGGGTAAATTCACGCTCCACTTTTTTTCCCTGTACGGTGAAAGAGAGCGTCACTTTCCTGCCTATCTCATGGGGAATGCCCAAAAGGTCCAAAGATTTTGTATCCATCGCAATGTCATCTGCTTTTTTAGGAATCTGGGAATCGGGAAGATTAATAAAACTGGATTCTCTCGCCGCCTCATCCATCTGATACAATTCCACATGCCGTTTTAAAAAAGCAGGATTATCCACAGAATCTGCCACATTCCGGTTATATGTGATTTTTTTGATAAGCGGATGGGATTTGATCTTTTCATACTCTTCCTGAGTCAAATATTTAAATGCACCATGGCCGTCTCCGCCAGCCTGTCGGGCGGTCATATATTGAAAAGAATCAATAAGCCCGAATCCTATGGTAAATAGAGAGGTAAACAGGATTGCCGTAAGGGCGATTGCTGCCATGGCAATGCCGTTTCTCAGACCGGCAGCACGAAAGCTTTTGTCCGACAGATTCCGGATTGCTTTTTTATTCTTTACTCTCATGCCGGATCACCACCTTTTTTTATCTGTCCGTCCTCAATTCGGATCATTCGGTCAGCTAACTGGGCAATCTCTTCATTGTGGGTAATCATAACAATCGTCTGGCCGAACTGTTCCCCTGTCACCTTCATTAGCCCTAACACATCCTGACTTGTCTTGGAATCCAAATTCCCAGTCGGCTCATCCGCAAGTAAAATAACCGGCTTTGCTGCCAATGCTCTTGCAATTGCCACTCTTTGCTGCTGTCCTCCGGAAAGCTGCGATGGCAGACTGTAGATTTTTTCTGTCAATCCAAGTACATGGATGATTTTTGTAACATGATCCTTATCAATTTTTCCTCCGTCAAGTTCTATGGGCAGCATAATATTTTCATATACGTTAAGAACCGGAATCAAATTGTAGCTTTGGAAGACAAATCCAATTTTTCTTCTCCGAAAGATGGTCAATTCATCTTCCTTCAGTTTGAAAATATCTTCGCCTCCCACATATACTTTCCCATCTGTGGGACGGTCTAATCCGCCTAACATATGAAGGAGAGTCGATTTTCCACTTCCCGATGTTCCCACAATGGACAAAAATTCTCCTTCTTCTACAGAAAGATTGACTCCGTCAAGTGCCCGCACAATTCCGGCACCGCTCCCGTAATACTTTTTTAACTCCTTTGTCTCTAATATTTTTCCCATTTCATCGCCTCCACTTTCTTTATAGAAGCAATATATCAAAAAAATCTTTCCACAATCTATCTGGATTCTAACAGTTTTGAAAGAATTCTAACTATCAACCCGAAAAGAATCCTCTTTGGGCCTGTTTGTCTCTTCTTTTGGCAGAAAAACAGAAAAACAGCTTCCTTCTCCTGGCACCGAAGAAAGCCTCATATAACCGCCTTCTTTTCCCACAATTTCCCTTGCAAGATAGAGTCCGATTCCCACTCCCGGCTGACTTCCCACCGTTTCAGAGCGATAAAAACGCCCAAATACTTTCGTCTGTTCTTCCTCTGAAATTCCAATTCCCGTATCTTTTACATCAATTCTTAGAAAAAGAGAATAAGAAAGAACATCAAGACGAATATTGCCCCCGGATGGCGTATATTTTATAGCGTTATCGAGCAGGTTTCCAATCACTTCCTCTGTCCATCTGGCATCAAAGACAGCTTCTTTCGTTTCATCACAGCTTACAGATAACGAAACTCCTTTTTCTTTTGCAGCGTGGCTGTAAGCTCTTACTTCTTTTTGAAGAAGAGGATACAGAGGCTGGCGGCTAGCTTTGATTTGTATGAAATCATTTTCCAGGCGGGAGAGCTTAAGTAAGGCTTCAACCAGCCACTGAAGTTTCTTTCCCTGAAATTGAATTTCTTCCGCCATCTGGCTTTGTTCCTTAGAAAGCGGCTGTTCCGAAAGCATTTCCGAATATAATAAAATATTGGCAATCGGTGTTTTCGTCTGATGGGAAATATCGCTAATCAGCCTGCGCATCCGTTCTTCTTCTTTTCTAAGCGTCTTTTGAGAAAGGCGGCTTCTGGAAAGAAAGGATGCCATGCGCAGTTCCAATCTGGAAAGTCTGGATTCATCCCAGCTGCTTTCCTGAAAACTCCCCTGTTCCAAGCCATCCAGTATCAGCTCCAAACGTTTCATATATTTTCGATGGTATATCATTACGATAACTGTAAGCAAAACCGATGCCGTCAAAAAAAGAATTCCCAAAATGAAACATATAAAACTTATTTTTCCCATGTTTTCGTTCTCCAGACATACCCAATCCCATAAACCGTCTTTAAGTGCCGCTCTCCTTCTTCCCCGTCTTTTAGTTTATTGCGCAGCCTTCCAACCGTAACGGAAAGTGCATTTTCATCTAGAAAATCCCCGTCCATGCCCCATATTTTTTCTAATAGCACTTCTCTTGGAAGAATCTGATTCGGATTTTTCACTAAAATATGTAACAGTCTTTGTTCTGTCCGGGATAAAATGATTTCTTTAGTGTCCCTGAAAAATTTCAGATTTTCAAAGTCAAACCGGTAAGGTCCCATCTCAACGCAGGATGACTTTACCTTATGGGCGCCGTCTTCTTTCCTCATCCGTCTTTTCGCCGCATCAATTCTGGAACGAAGAACAGCCAAAGAAAAAGGTTTCGTAATATAATCATCCGCACCTGCATCTAACCCTGCCACTTCCTCATATTCCATATCGTTTGCAGTCAAAAATAAAATCGGCATATCATATGTTTTCCTTATTTCACGACAAAAAGAAAGACCGTCTCCATCCGGCAGACCAATATCCAGCAAAACCATGTCAATCTGCTCTGTTTCCAGAAATGTTCTGGCCTCCCGCACTGTTTTACAAGTCAAAAAGTGATCTCCATTTTTAGAAAGAGCCAGGGGAATCCCCCGGCTCAATCCTTCGTCGTCTTCTACTAGCATAATCTTCATGAAACACCCTCCATCTACTTTTGTGTCTCAACATGCTCCTCATAAGTCTCTGTAAAAATGTGGCTTCCGTCATTTTTCTCCTCATCCGTGTGATAGAAGAAATAATTATGGCTTGCCGGATTTAGTGCTGCATTGATGCAGGCAATTCCCGGACTTGCGATTGGTCCCGGCGGCAGTCCTTTATTTACATAGGTATTATAAGGGGAATCCAATTTGGTATCCTCATAGGTTACCGTTGTCACATCATACATTCCATTTGTAAGTGGATAAAGTACGGTCGGGCACATCTGAAGAGGCATATCTGCCTTTAACCGGTTCTCGATTACTCCGGCAATCACCGCTCTCTCATCCTCCTGGTCTGTCTCCCTCTCAATAATCGAAGCCTCCGTCACAACCTCAAATATGGTTTTTCCCAATTCTTTTGTCCGTTCTTCCATCTCATCGGTGTATTGGGCACCGAACTGGTCTAACATGGTGATCACAATCTCCCTTGGAGTGATGCCCTCCTCCATCTCATAAGTATCTGGAAATAAAAATCCCTGCAGACGATAGGTCACATCCGCATCGGACGGAATCGAATCTAAGAAGTCATAATCATACTCCTCCTCCACTGCAGCCAAAAAATCATCCTGACTGCAAAATCCTTCTTCCTCTAATTTCGCACCAATCTTTTCAATTGTAAACCCTTCCGGTACCGTAAACCAGACTCCAGCCTTTTGTTCACCACCCTCAATCAGGTTCTCGATTAAGGTCTCTAAACAATATCCCTTTTCTAATGTAAATGTTCCGTATTTTAATTCTCCAGCCGCATCCATTGTTTTCACCTTCAGGTAAAAAGCTGCCTTATGGCGAATCAGATCATTTTCCTTTAACACTGCAGCAATATCCCGTATTCCAGACCCCGGAGAAATATTGATTGTCACCTTTTCCCCTTCGATATCGGTCTGATTTTTATATTCCGAAAATATCGTAAAAAGCCACAGTGCCCCAAAGACGAAAATGACTAAAAAAAGCAGAGGAAATACCTTCCATTTCTTTTTTTGTTTTTGTTTTTTCGCTTTTTTCACACTCATGTTCTTCTCCTTTGTATCGAGTATTACCCTGATTTGTTCTCCCTAAACGAAATCGAGTAAACTAACAAATTAAAAATTCGTGCAAGCACGATTTCTGCTTGTCGGCTTATTGCACAAAAAAGGAGGAAGCCGACCTATCTAAGCCTGTCCTGCCTCCTCCCTGATTCTTTTCCTAGAATTTCTCTGGTTCCGGATATTCCTCACCAAAGGTTTCCACTGTCAATGTTGCCATTACCTGTGGATTAATTGGCTTGTCGTTGTAATCAGTTGCTGTATCTGCAATCTTATTGACAACGTCCATGCCCTCTGTAATCTTACCAAATGCTGCATAGGCACCGTCTAAATGCGGAGAATTCTTATGCATAATAAAGAACTGGCTTCCCGCTGAATCCGGCATCATAGAACGAGCCATGGAAATTACGCCTGCCTCATGCTTTAACTGATTGGTAAATCCATTCTGGCTGAACTCTCCCTTAATTGAATAACCGGGATTTCCTGTACCGGTTCCTAAAGGACAGCCTCCCTGAATCATAAAGCCCTTGATTACTCTGTGAAAGGTAAGACCGTTGTAATACCCCTTATTTACTAAAGAAACAAAATTATTCACTGTATTCGGTGCAATCTCAGGATAAAGTTCCACCTTCATCACATCACCGCTCTCCATTGTAATTGTTACGATTGGATTTTGTGCCAATGTTTTCACCCTTTCTATTTTTATTTCAAATTCACTCCTATTCATCATACTATAACTGCCGGTTTCTTTCAATGGTTTTTTGCAATCGGTTCAAGCCAATAGG
>JAUNBT010000385.1 GCA_030526985.1 Lachnospiraceae bacterium
ATTCAGAGCTTCGACTTCTTTAATAATATCAGCCATTTTATAGATCGCATTGTCTCCACGTTCTGGTGCAGAACCATGACAGGAAACACCTTTTACTTCAACACGAATTTCCATACGTCCTCTGTGTCCGCGGTAAATTCTATTATCTGTAGGCTCTGTGATAACAACAAATTCCGGTTTTACTTTGTCTTCATTTATAATATACTGCCAGCAAAGGCCATCACAATCTTCTTCCTGAACTGTACCGGTTACAAGTACTGTATACTTATCATTCAATAATCCGAGATCTTTCATGATCTTTGCACCGTATACAGAAGATACAATACCACCTAACTGATCAGATGCACCACGACCACCGATCTCTTCGTCAGTCTCGTATCCTTCGAATGGATCAAATTCCCAGTTGCATAATTCTCCAAGACCTACATTATCAATATGGGCATCATAGGCAATCAGTGTTTCACCGCTTCCCATGTATCCGAGGATGTTCCCCATCGGATCAATTTCGACTTTGTCGAACTCTAATTTTTTCATCTCTTCTTCGATTCGTTTAATTACCATCTCTTCTTCAGCAGATTCACTTGGGATAGCAATAAGATCTCTTAAAAAACGGGTCATCTGTGGTAAGTAATCCTTTGCTGCCTGATTGATTGCTTCATAATTCATAATGAAATCCTCCTTAAAATATTGCATTTATTTTTTATTCTTTGCTGCATCAATGTAGTTATAAAGGGTGTACTTTGAAATACCGAGAAAAGCAGCGGCACGGTCTCCTGATTTTGTAATAAGGAAAGCACCGGCTTCGTCTAAGAAGCGGACTGCCTGAATCTTTTCTTCTCTAGTCATCATTGCAACTGGTTTTCCAATTCGTTTCACGGATTCTTCTAAAAGTTCTTCTAATAAAGAATCCACATTGTTGGAAATTCTGGTCGGCTTACTGTCTGCACTCTCTTTTAAATGTAGAAATGAGGAGAGAGCAGAACCAGCTGAAACAAACCGGGTAATGTCGTAGTTAATTGCAAACATACCAACTGGAGTCCCAGAATCATCTCGAATATAGATACTGCTCGATTTTACAAGTCTGCCATCATCTGTACTAGTCAGATAATCAAGCTGATCTGTCAGCGGTTCGCCATTATCTCTAAGCTTCTTAAGACTCTCAAGGACAATATGGGATGGTCCGTCTCCAGGCTTGCGGTTTGTAACATGACCATTCTCAATCGAGAGAATCTCGCCATTACCGCCTTCCTTATCAAAAGAATGGATTACCACTTCACAGTCCGTACCAAACTGTACGGCAATCGCCTTGCTGAGTCTGGTCAAAAATTCTGCCGGAATCAGTGATCCTGAAAGCATAATATCCGCCTCCTTTCAAATAGAATAATTAATCTATTTTTACTATACCACAATTTAAGTAATTTGCAAGGACTTTTTTAAAAAAATTTTCGAAGTAACTAATTTTTTTTTGAAGTTAGAATTTTTTTTAACAAACTACCTTGTCAATCGGGTTGGTATGTGCTAATATGTACATATAAATCTGCAATTGAAATGAAGAATTGTGGATAATATCTAAATATCGAAAGAATATTTCCCTTTTGCTTTCGAAAATAATGTCAAAAAGCAGGGAAACTTTTTTTTAACAAGTTTTTAGACTAAATAATCAATTTTATTTCAAAATTTGGTTTATTTTCCGAGATTCAAAAGCTGAATTTGCGCATGAGAACACTGAAAATTGAAGGATAACATTTTGAAAAATTCAAAAAAAGGAGTGGTAAGACATGATTTTAATCGGAAATGGAAGAGTTGTAACCAGACAGGAGGACATGCCTTATTTAGAAGAAGGATGCGTTCTAGTAGAAGACAATAAAATTTCAAAGATCGGCAGCACGAAGGAGCTTTTATCTAAGTACCCGGACAGTGAATTCATTGATGCTAAGGGCGGTGTAATTATGCCGGGCTTAATCAATGCCCATAATCATATCTACAGTACAATGTCGAGAGGAATCTCTGTCAATGGCTATTCACCGAAGAATTTTTTGGACATATTAGATGGAATGTGGTGGAATATTGACCGTCATTTAACCCTTACCCAGACAAAGTACAGTGCGCTGGCCACTTATTTAGATTGTATTAAAAATGGTGTTACAACAGTTTTTGATCACCACGCAAGCTATAAGGAAATCAGCGGAAGTCTTTTTGCGATTGCAGATGCAGCAAAAGAATTGGGAGTAAGAACTTGTCTTTGCTATGAAATTTCAGATAGAGACGGCGAAGAGAAGATGAGAGAAGCAGTCAAAGAAAGTGAGGATTTTATTCATTTTGCCCAGCAGGATTCCACTGATATGGTAAAAGCAATGATGGGTATGCATGCTTCCTTTACGCTAAGCAGCAAAACTTTAGAGTATTGCGCAAAACATAAACCAGAAGAAATCGGCTATCATATTCATGTAGCAGAGGGAATG
>JAUNBT010000386.1 GCA_030526985.1 Lachnospiraceae bacterium
AGGACCGGATGAGTCCAGATGTCAGGTGTTTATTGAGGCAGCAAAAGAACTGGAGGCAGAAGGATGCAAGGCGATTACATCCGGATGTGGATTCTTTGCAATTTATCAGCAGAGAGTTGCAGCAGCCGTGAATATTCCGGTATTCCTTTCCCCGCTTCTTATGGTCCCGATGCTTTCCAGAATGCTCGGCAACGGACGTGTAGGAATCCTGACAGCAGGCGGAGATCATCTTAAAGGTGACTTCTTAAAGAAAGTAGGGATCGATGAAACTGTGAAATACGCAGTTGGAGGACTTCAGAAGACAGAAGAGTTTTACAATGTACATGTAACATGCACAAAGAAAACGATCAATCCGGAAAAAATGCAGGCAGAAGTAGTTCAGGCCGCACAGGATTTGATCGCGCAGTATCCGGATATCGGAGTATTCGTATTTGAGTGCAGTGATATTCCGCCGTTTGCAAGAGAGGTTGCAAGAGTAACAGGGCGTCCGGTATTCGATTTTATAGGACTGGCGCATATGGTTGCAAGGGCGATTCAGCCGGTGCAGTACGGACAGTTCTTTGATAAATAAAAGGCGTTATTACATATCAGAATAAGAGGTGTATATGGCTGGCATTTCCTTAATATTTCAATCAATGGAATGCCAGCCTTTCTTTTTATGGTGTCGGGCAGAGGGAAGTCCGAAAAGGAAGTTCGGCCATATGCTGTTACCGGCTGTTCCCCGCTTCATGTATATGCTGTGATCTTCTGATAAAAATCAGAACTACAATTACTCCTGTTATTCCGGCGGCAAGTTTCCCGGCGAACATTGCAGGAAGCACTTCCGGGCACGCGCTCATTGCCATGCTGAGCTGACTGCCGAAGATTGCCGCTACCAGAATGGCCCATGTTCCGTTGATGATCTGCCCTTTCTGGTTCATACGTTTCATCATGGGAAAGACCGGGGAGCATGAGACAAGTGTAAACAGCATGCCTGAGATGCTGACGCTGTCCAGTCCGATCATATTTCCTATTTTTTCCATAGGCTGTTTTAATAATCGGGAAACAAGTTCCATAACCGGCAGCATACCAATCAGTGTGACTGTCATCTGGCATACAAGCAGCATGGAATCCATCAGAGAGTCCATATATGGGATCAGAGTAATATTCAGAAGATAGTCAAGGCAGCCTGAGAGAATTCCTGCCAGTCCCAGGATTTTGATTCCAATTCCGAGCAGCTCCATCAGGCGGACCATACGATCGGGAGCTTTTACCATTCCTATAATTATGAAGAAAGACAGGATGATAACGGGGAGGCTGTTCCAGAGAATTGTTAAAATCGGAATTCCCAGAATCAGTCCGCCTGCCAGGTTCCCGACAGGGATGCATCCAAGTCCGAACAAGACTCCTTTGGAAAAATTGGGGATTACTTCACGTTCCAGCACTCCAAAGCCCAGTGGAATTGTAAAGGTCAGTGCCCCGCCGAACATTCCGGCAGTGATCATTCCAAGTAGCAGTCCCACAGCCGGATCGTCTGCCAGCGACTGGGACAGGGCATATCCGCCCATATCACAGCTGAAGAAAATACTTAAGATGGAGGGATCCATATGTATTGACCGGAAAAAAGGCGTGGCGGTATTCTGCAGAGCCGCGGCGGCAGCCGGTGCAATCATGAGGATGCCGACCATGGAAATCATCATAGATCCCATGATGGAAAATCCCTGCTGGAATTTATCTCCCAGTTTCCAGCGGTTTTTTAGTATCATGTCAATTATGCCGATAATAATTCCGAATGCAGTAAGAAGTTTGATAAACTGTTCCATTTTTAACCTCCTGACAAATAGAATGTGTTTTTGATGATTAATGCCTGCTATGGTGTGGCACCAGCTATGCGGATCAAAAGATTACATGTCTTGATTTTGCTGATTTTCTGTGCCGAAGGAATCATATATGGAAAGATAATGAAAGTAAATATCAATTCAAAGAGAGAGCAGGATATGTAATGAAGAGCGCAAAAAATGATGACTAAGATGAAAGAAGGGAGTTTTGAATGATATTGTAGAGAAAAGTAATACCGTGAAATTTTTTATATGGAATTATAGACAAATGAAGAGCGGTTCGTTATGTGTAAAGCTACGAAAATGACTTTTGGCCCTGCTAAGAGGAAAAGAGTTTTATCTCTGTTTAAGGTAGAAGGTGTATACTGTAATTCAAGAAACGAACATCCGTAATCCTGAATTACAGGTTTGATTACAGGGAGAATGCAGAAATGAGGTTTTTATTGGTAGAAGACGAACAGGCTTTGTCAAAAGCGTTGAAGGAAATACTAGGATGGAAGTTTTTGGGTCAAGAGAATAAAGAGTATTTGAAATGAATTGTGGATGTTTGCTGAAACATTATGACTTTTTAGATTAAGACAATCTTTGTACTTTCAGAAAGCTTATGTAAAAATAAATGTTAGATGATTTTATTGTATATAA
>JAUNBT010000070.1 GCA_030526985.1 Lachnospiraceae bacterium
TGAAACGGCAATTAAAATACTGGAGCTTCTTAGTAAAAAGGAGGATGAGAGTACAAATGGATTATAAAACGAAGCCAACCAGTAGAAAAGATTTACGTAGATTTTCTGCATATATGAGAAAGTTATTTGATGTTCCTTTGACAGGAGAATTTCCCGTACTTTATGCACTAGATAAGCTTAGCGATGTGTTTAGCGGTTGTAATTATGAAGTGGTGGATGATAAAAAATTACCGCCACAAACAATGGCAAGATGCACACCCAATGACCGGCATGGTTTTACCATTGAAATTAAGGAAACAGTTTACAATGGTGCGTATGATAAACAAATAGGCGCGTTTCTGGGATTTATCTGTCACGAGATTTGTCATGTATTCCTATTTGAAATTGGATTTACACCGGTTTTTGAAAGAAGTTTCGCTGATAATGAATTACCAGCTTATTGTAGTGTTGAGTGGCAGGCAAAAGCATTGTGTGCAGAAGTCATGGTTCCGTACGAAGAAACAGTAGGAATGAAAGTACACGATATCGAAAAAAATATCATGTATCAAAAGGCTTTGCAAAGAGCCGTCGGAAGCTGGAAAGGAAGTTGATGCCTAATGAAATGAAAAAATAAAACGCATTGAAAACTGTTGGAGCAGTTCGTCAGTGCGTTTCATTCAGGATATGCTACACAAATCCTTCGACAAGATTGAGTATAGCATATCCAACTGGTAACTTCAATTGGCGATTTGTACAAAATGCTAATTGACAAATATGGATAGCTTCGTTTTGAAGCGGAAAGGAGCTACTATGCTCAAAACCAATATCAGAAAATATGATATTTTTAAATTATACTACTGGCATGGTGCTACTTTGGTCGGTAAATATAAATTGCCACAAGTTGCACCCACACAGGCAATACCACATGATGTCATTAGTTTTAATGAACGTTCGGGTGTGAGAGAACCGGAAAAACACTGGATTGATTTCTTTATTGATGATGCATTGTTCGAGAGCTTTTGGAATCATCCTGATGTGAGTTTCAAAAAATTAAAAAAATTTGAAGGCATTATAACAACGGACTACTCTATGCTTCCGGAAATGTTGCCAGGTCAGATAATATGGAATTGTACCAGAAATCGAGTAATGGCTTATTATCTTCAACAAAACGGTTTTAATGCTATTCCCGTGGCATCCTGGAGTTCAGAGGAAGATTTTGAATGGTGTCTTGATGGGCTACCGGAGTTGAGTTCTATTGCAGTTTCGTCAAATGGATGTATGTCCAGCCCATATGGTAAAGAGATGTTTTTACTTGGCATTAAAGAATTGCAACAAAAGAAAAAACCATCACATATAATCGTTTGTGGTCGTCATATAGATGAACTGGACAATTATGACAATATAATTTACTATCCATGTTTTTCTCAACGATGGAAGGAGCGTGCTGACTGATGGGTAGCAGAGGTTCCTTTTTAGAGAGTGGTGGATTTTCCGTTCCTGCAAAGTGGCATACGGTAGATTATGTAGATGGGATAAAGGTGCTTGCACCGAAAGATCCGAAAGCCAGTGTCAGCTTGCCAGAACGCGCTAATACGCCGGGAACAGCTTATGTCGCATACGGCAAAGATGGAGTATTCAAACAACTTATTGTCTTTGACATAAACCGTATGCCTACATATGAAATTGATTATGGCACCCACAATCATGAAAAATCATTGCATGTTCATGATTATCCAGGTGGTGAACGGAGCAAAAATCCAACAAAAATTTATCCGGGAGATGCTTTGTATGAAAAATATAAACGTATATTTAAGGGGGTATCCATATGAACGGGATTGGCATGAAGGAACTTGAAGAATTATTATCACATGGTCACGAGGCTGAATTTACTTATCATGATTCCAACTATGTGATACAACCTGAGTTGGCTGACGGAAAGACAATGTTGGTAATATGGGATTGCTCTCCAGCTGGGAAATGTATTTGCAGTGTTGATATCCCTGAACACGGCGATATACCTGCGACAAGCATTGAATGTATTTTGAACAAGAAGTGTTTTAGTGGAAAGTCCTTTATGGAAATCGAAAGTGAAATTACAGTCGATGTAATATTTTAATGATGAAAGTGGTGTTCTACTAATTTGGTAATCTAACATTTAATCACACAAAGGAATGAGAAGTAAATATACACTTGCTTCTCATCTCTTTTATGCATTTTGCTGAAGCAGGATAGAGTAACGGTTTTGAGGTTTGAAAGCAAGGAAAATACCGGGTTCTTTGCAGTGATATGGGGATGGACAAGGTATTTGTCTGGCAAGGGTTCATAAAACAAACGATTCTCTTTATCGAAAATATGTACAATAATATCGCTATAATCCAAAAGCACCCAGTTGCCCTGGCAGTAATCCTTTACCTATCGTGAATCACATCCCAGTTTAGGACCACATTGGTGCCTGACACTTAATGTGGTCTAACAAATTCTTAATAACTGAAATATCAATCACAAATAGATTGGAGATGATAACTTGGAGAACTATGGAGAGATTCTTATATATCAGACGGAAGATGGTCTGACAAAGATAGATGTTAATATGCAAGATGAAACTGTCTGGTTAACGCAGGAACAGATGGCAGAATTGTTTCAGAGAGACAAGTCAACCATTTCTCGACACATAAAAAATATTTTTTTAGAGGGAGAATTAGATGAAAGAGTGGTTGTTGCAGAATTTGCAACAACCAGTAGGCATGGAGCAATGGAAGGAAAAACACAAAATAACATCACAAAGTTTTATAATCTTGATGTTG
This sequence comes from Lachnospiraceae bacterium, assembly GCA_030526985.1. GTDB lineage: Bacteria > Bacillota > Clostridia > Lachnospirales > Lachnospiraceae > SIG292. The sequence continues at coordinate 2,784 of JAUNBT010000070.1, forward strand.
TTATTTCTGTAGGATATCGAGTGAAATCACAGCGTGGAGTCCAATTCCGTATTTGGGCAACAAACATTCTGAAAGAGCTTGGCGGTGGCGGATATTTTAAGGACCTAATTGAAAGAATTCGTGATATCCGAGCTTCAGAAAAAGTATTTTACCGATATTGATACCTGACACCAATGTGGTCTGATAATAATGCATAGAACATAAAATAGATAGGTGAGTAATGAGCAGTGTATGCTTATTACTCCCTTTTTACGTTATAGGGAAAGTTGTAACACGACAACATTTATTCGTTGACTAGATGCAATTATGAAAGTATAATAGATGTATGCAATGCGTGAAACGCTGAAAGGAGAAAAAGATGGTAGAGGAAAAGGATTTAAAGGATAGATTAATTGAACTACGGAAAAGTACAGGAATGAACAGAAGACAGTTTTGTGAATATTTTGAAATTCCATATATGACGGTATCAGACTGGGAGCATGGCAACAGGCGTGTGCCGAGCTACTTTTTTAGACTATTGGAATATTATGTAAGAACGGAGCGGTTGAAGAAAGGGGATAAGAACATTGAAGAAAAATAATGTTATTACAGTTCAAAACATACCTATTACAGTAACGCTTGGTGATGCGTCAGATTATATTTGTATTACCGATATGGCGGCTGCTAAATCGGATTCGGCGAGAGCTGCAGATGTGATTAAGAATTGGTTGAGAAATAGAAATACGCTTGAATTTTTAGGAACATGGGAGAAGATTTATAATCCGGAATTTAAAGTGGTCGAATTCGACCACTTTAAAAATGAAGCAGGATTACATACATTTGTATTAAGTGTTAGCGAATGGATTGAGAAAACAAATGCCATTGGAATTATTGTTAAGCGTGGAAAATATGGTGGCACATATGCACACAAGGACATTGCATTTGAATTTGCATCTGCTATTAGCCCGATTTTTAAATTGTATTTGATTAAGGAGTTTCAAAGACTTAAAGAAGAAGAGAATAACCTTCAAAAGATTGAATGGGATGCAAAGAGATTTCTTTCAAAGAATAATTATTTGATTCAGACGGATGCTGTGAAAAATTATTTAATACCTGAATGTAACTATAAAAAGGATCGACATTGGCTCAAATATGCGGAAGAAGCAGATTTGCTAAATGTTGCATTATTTGGATTTACGGCAAAGGCCTGGAGAGATGCTAATCCAGAATTGGCAAAGAAGACGAATATCCGTGATTATGCGTCTATATCAGAATTAACGGTATTATCTAATATGGAAACACATAATGCGCAGATGATAAGAGAAGGAAAATCAAAAGAAGAAAGATTTGAAATTCTTAGGGAGATAGCTGATTACCAGATGGGCGTATTAACTGAAGCAGAAAGAATCGAATCAACTAGAAATGAAATTAGAAGCGAGTAACCCACTCAAGATTACAAAGCAATCAAGTTGTAAAAAGAAATATTGAACGATTTCCTGAGATTTTTAGATTTCAATTGACAGAGGAGGAGTACTCATTTTTGAGGTCACAATTTGTGATCTCAAAAGATGAAAGAGGCGGAAGAAGATATTTAAGATGATTCTAAGAGGGGCAGATGAACTCTACCAGAGGTTTGAGCTGGATATAAAAGAGGAAAATGCGCGTGGACTTTTCTTATGCTTGGAGCAACGGAAAGAAATTATACCTGGTTGTTCTTCTTTTGAAATTCGTTTGGCGTTGAACCATACATTTTCTTAAATGACTTAATAAAGTAGCTTGTATCCTGAAATCCGCAGGAAAGGCCGATATCAATAATTTTGGCATTTGTTGTTGATAACAGGTCTGCGGCTTTTTGAAGCCGGAACTGCTTTAGATATTTTATAGGAGATATCCCCATAGTGGAACGGAAGCAGCGCATGCATTCACTTTCACTTATCAGTACAGATTCTGCAAGCATAGATACCGTAACATGACTTGCATAGTTTTGTTGGATAAATAAGAGCATTCCTTTCAGCCGTTCGTTATCTCTTACAATTTTTTCGGAAGGACGCTTGGCATTTTGCGGATGGCTTTGGGATAAGCGAAAGATAAAAGACGATAAAGATGTACGAATATCAAACTCATATCCTGGTTTTTCAGCGACAAAGATATTCCATGCTGTCTCTATTTCTTTAATCGCAGCTTCGTGCCAGATTTCTGAATGGTCAAGATAAACTTGGCGCAGCATGGGATTTAAGATAATGGGGTGAACATACTTTTGCCAGTAAATACTGTCTACTCCGCCTCCAACAATACGTGGATGGAATACGATGGAATGTATTTCGCTTTTTTCGGTATCAGCACTCTTGACAGAGTGAAGAATTCCTGAATTGATGAAAACCCCATCGCCTGTTGATAACGTATATTGATCGGTTCCGACAGATACATGGATCCGTCCTTCTGTCACATAAAGAACTTCAAATTCATCATGCCAATGCCACGGAACACTTAAAGCTATTAAGTCATCTTCATAACAGGAAACAGGGAAAAGTGCGGTTCCATGTTCCAGAAGTTCTCGCCCCTTTGAATCAGTTATTGTATTGCAAATTGATAATTTCATAAATCCTCCAAAATGACTGTTTTATCATATAAAATAGACTATATAGCCATATATTTATTTAAAAAAAAACTGTATAATTACATTCTAGAACAGAAATCAAAGAAAAACAAGCGCAGGATGAGAACTACAGTATTTTTAAGGAGAAGGAACAATGATTTCATTATTATTAGCAATTATCTATGTATCTTTTATATCACTTGGATTGCCAGATTCCCTGCTGGGGAGTGCCTGGCCAGTGATATATTCTGAATTGCAGGTACCAATTTCCTGGTCTGGTATTATATTTATGATTATCTCTATATGTACCGTAATATCAAGTCTTCAAAGCGACAGGCTTACAAAACGGTTTGGAGCAGGGAAAATAACGGCTGTCAGTGTGGTAATGACAGCATTTGCACTCCTTGGCTTTTCTATGTCACATTCCTTTTGGATGCTGTGTGTTTTTGCTATTCCATATGGACTGGGTGCCGGATCCGTGGATGCTGCGCTAAACAACTATGTAGCACTTCATTTTGAGAGTAGGCATATGAGCTGGCTTCATTGTATGTGGGGTGTTGGGGCATCTGCAGGTCCTTATATTATGAGCATGGCGATTTCCCGTACAGGTTCATGGAATAATGGGTATCGAATCATTGGAGTTTTACAGGTTGTTTTATCTTTTATTATTTTGTGCAGTCTGCCATTATGGAAGAAGAAAGAAAATGGAGACAGTCTAGCAACAGAGGAAACTGCTGCAAACCCTATTCCGTTGAAAGAAGTGATTCGTTTCCCCGGAGCAAAAGAAGTCATGCTTGCATTTTTTTGCTACTGTGCATTAGAACAGACGGTAGGATTGTGGGCAAGCAGTTATCTTGTAGTCTATAAAGGAATATCAGAGATTACAGCAACAGCATTTGCCAGCTTATTCTTTATTGGTATTACTGCCGGAAGAGCTGTGAATGGGTTTTTGACCTATAAATTATCAGATACAAAATTGATTCATTTGGGACAGGGCATTATAGCAGCAGGCATTGTAATGTTGATTTTGCCACTGCCGCAGTGGGCTGGTTTGTTGGGATTTATTCTAATTGGGGTAGGCTGTGCGCCTGTTTATCCATGTATTATTCATTCAACACTGGTTCATTTTGGAAGAGAAAAATCGCAGGCAATGGTAGGGGTTCAGATGGCAAGTGCATATATTGGAACAAGCATCATGCCGCCGCTGTTTGGATTACTGTCAAATTATATTGGAATTGCCATGCTGCCGGTCTATCTTTTCCTGATACTTGCAATTCAGTTTATTATGTATAACAGAGTATTAAACGTTACGAAACTGGAAAATGTTTAATACGATAAAATAGAGCAAAGGAGATTAGCGATGAAAAAATACTTAGCGGATTACCATGTTCATACGGAATTCAGTGATGATTCCGTGTGCCCAATGGAAAAAATGATTCAAAGGGGAATAGAATTAGGCCTGAATGAAATATGCTTTACAGATCATGTGGACTATGGAATCAAACTGGATTGGGGAGAAATAGAAGGCGAATGTCGCTTAGAAGATGGTATTCCTGTGCGGAATGTGGATTATGCAGCGTATTTTCGGAAAATAGAACAGCTGCAAAAGCAGTATAAAGACATAATTCAGATAAGAAAGGGTTTAGAATTTGGAATTCAGACTGGAACCATCCCTCAATATGAAGCTTTGTTCCATCAATATCAGCTGGATTTTGTGATCCTGTCGATTCATGAGATTGGAAATCAGGAATTCTGGAATCAGGATTATCAATCGGGACGATGCCAAAAAGAACTGAATGATACCTACTATGAGGAGCTGTATCGTGTGATATGCCAGTATCAGAATTACAGTGTACTAGGACATTTGGATTTGATCAAACGATATGACCCATTTGGAATCTATCCTTTTGAAAATAACTGTGAGATCATTACGAAAATTTTGCAAAAAGTAATCGAAGACGGAAAAGGAATTGAAGTGAATACTTCCAGCTTCTATTATAAGCTCCCGGATTTACAACCTTGTACAGAAATATTAAGACTATATAGAGAATTGGGGGGCACAATCATTACGATTGGTTCTGATGCTCACAAAAGCGAATTCTTAGCTGATCACATAGAGGATGTAAAACAAAAGTTAAGGGAACTTGGGTACACACAGTTTTGCATTTTTGAGAAGATGAAACCAATATTTCATCCATTAAATTAAATTTGGATGTAACTAATTATTTGGTTTCTTCATACGTGTTGCCACTTCCTTTTGAACGGAATGCTTAACAGGAACAGGATTGTTGTTTCGAGTATGTGCATGGTCGAGGTTGTAGTCCCTGATTGGAAACATGTTCTGGAGAAGAAAAGCAGCTTCTTTTACATCAAATTATCTTTGATATGGTAAACGTAACCTTCTTGATATATCATGTTTATCACCAATAAAATAAGCCCTGCCATGCGACAGGGCTGATATTTTCGAGCCGGATATTTGTTAGACGCTTCCGGTGAGCGAACAATATTTTCGGGCCGATTATTTATAAGCCGCCAACGGTGGGCGAACAATATTTTCGATGACAGAAGTTCCGTCTTTACACTTATTATATGATTGCAAGGAAAATATATCAATAAAAAAGTAAGCAGAAGAAATGAAAAAATTGAAAATTTCCAGTTACAGTTTTTTGAAATCACTTGTCATCTGTTTGATATAAAAGGGAAACAGACGCGTGCTGAGCTATTTTTTTAGACTATTGGAATATGTACATGCACTGTTTGATTATACTTTTCTGCTGTGATAGAATAGGTAAAACAATATTGGAGAGTGTTTATGGTGAAGAAGAAATTAACGAAACAACAACGCCACGATCGGCGTATCAGGAACGCAAAACAGTGGCTTAGATAAATTTGAAAACGGAGGGAAAGGCTGATGATAGAAACAAGACTGATGCACTATTTTCTTGCCATTGCAAGAGAGCAGAATATTACGAAGGCTGCAGAATCTCTGCATGTAACCCAATCAACCTTGTCAAAGCAGATGATGGATCTGGAGCGGCAGCTTGGAAAGAAGCTCTTTATCAGAGGGAGGAGAAAAGTCACGCTGACAGAGGAAGGAGAATACTTCCGCAGCAGAGCACAGGAAGTGATGGAGATTGTGAATAGTACCGAGGAGGTTTTCCATACAAGCAATCATGTTTTGGGTGGACATATTTCCATTGGTTGTGGAGAGACAATTGCGATGGATACGATTGCAAAAATGCTGGGCAATTTTCACGAGCAATATTCAGAAGTGAAGTTTCACATACACAGCGGCGATGCGGACACAGTTTTAGAGCGCCTTGATAAAGGGCTTATCGATATGGGACTTCTTCTAGGCCCCATGCGACAGGAAAAATATGATTATCTGAATATCCACAAGAAGGATGTTTACGGGCTTTTAATGCCAAAAGACTGTGAACTGGCTAAGCGGAGAGTATCAATATCGACCAGTTAAAAACTCTGCCAATGATTATGGCAGAGCAGACTTTCTCAGGACATCAGGAATTGGAATGGTTTGGCTCAAATTACTCTGTAATGAATGTTGTGGCTACCTATAATTTGATTTACAACGCTACTTTCCTGGTGGAACATGGCGTTGGATATGCATTGTGTCTGGATCGATTGGTAAACACTGTTGGGCGAAATTTGACCTTCCGTCCGATCACGCCGGAGTTGTCCGTTGATTTATACATTGTGACCAAGAAATTTCAGACTTTCTCGCCGGCGGCGAAAGTTTTTATGCAGCAACTTATGGAGATGTCCTTATTTTTTAGGCCGAATCAGAGCCTGGATCGTTGACTGTGCATGATACCAGTCCGAGTTTTTTTCCCAATTTAATGACTTGTTTACAGCAAAGCTGCCGTGGAGCATATATAAGAACATTTTATCGGCTTCCCATTCTGATACATGGTATAGCTGCATGATTCTGGGGATTTGTATTTCTTTCTCCTTTTGATAAAGTTTATTTAAAAGAATATGTGACATGGATTCATCAAGAAATAAAACCCTGTATTTCGGTTCGCTTGTCGCACGCTGGCAGACAGGTAACATCCTATCAGGATCGTTCGGAACGGTTCCGGGGAAACCATAATCTAGTTCTGTCATTCTAAGTGCATCATCTAGTAACTCATCTAATACTTCATCTATGTTATTATAATGCAGATAGAAGGTTGCTCTTGTTATTTCTGCCTGCTTGCAAATGGAAGTCACTGTTATTTTTTCATAAGAATTCTGTGTTAATAATGCAAGAAGAGAATCTCTAATTACATTTTTTGTATAGATTGTTCTTCTGTCTGTTTTTCGTTTCGCCATAGAAATTCCCTCCTAAAATGTAGTTATACTATTCTTCCCAGTAGTCCGTATTTCCGTCTGCATACCAAATCTTTGACACGCGGTTGATTTCATCTCTGGCTGCTGTGGCAGTCATGGTGGAATCAAATTCTGAAGCAATCTTTGGAATTAAGACGGATTGGTAGAGTCCATATCCCTGATACTCCAATAGTTCTTTAAATTCAGCAGGTGCCGGTTCTACCGTATCCATTAAAGCAAGGGTTGCCCCGTAATATTGTTCACTAATATCAGAATGAAGTGTGCTGTTATCGTAAGGACTCATCAGATACTGGTTGTCACTGAATATGCTAATGTTACCGATTTCCTCTTCGCTTTCCCGGTAGAGGGCAAAGCGGACGAATTGTTTCATCCATTCTAAGTTTTCGCTGTCTTTGCACAGAAATATGCTGGAGCTGGATGATTCAATCAGTGCAGGTTCCTCGATGCCGGGTATGACAGCCAGTTCATAGTGGAATGGATTTTCGTTATAGCTTTCTAATCGTGTTTCTCTTTTTTGAAGACTTGTAATAACATCGGAATAGACAGGATAAAAGGCGACATCCCCATTTAAGAAGGCATAGCATTCTTCCTGATAGGTGGTCATTGGTACCTCGCCACCGGACTCCTCATTTGCCTCTGGATTGTATACAAGACTTTCCGTGTCGATATAACCTTTCTGGAACATCGTTTCAATCAATTCTAAAGCTGGCATAAAATAGTCACCGATAGCTGCATCGTCACTGTGAAGAGCAGTATCAATCAGTTCTTCTGTTTTCCCATTTTTTACAAGGTCATTGTTTGTAACAGACATAATAATCTGGGTGAGAGAACTGGATAGACAGCGAAATGGCTGATATCCGGCATTTTTTATCATCTCACAGTCAGCTAATAATTCTTCTGTTGTCTCCGGGACCTTTGTGATATTGCATTTTTCAAGAAGGTCCATATTGGTAATCATTCCACTGGTATAGATTGTAAAAGGCACACCATATACAGCATCTTCTTCAACAGTTAAGGCATCAACGGCGGAAGCGTTCAGTGAAGATAAGTCCACAACATCATCCGCATCTTTGAAATTAAAACAGTATTCCTGCCAGACCGGATAAAAATCCTCTCTCCAGACTTCTCCTAAAAATTTTACCATAAATCCGTCAATCGGTTCACTTTCCGGATTAGCAACACGTTCCGCTAAGTTTTCCCATCCGAGACTTTCGATATTGATTGTTACGTTGGGATAAACCTCCATAAATGCCTCTGCCAACATGGCAAGACCGTTACTGCTGCCAAGATCTGTAGTGATGTTAAGGGATACTTCTTCTTCCGGCATAGTATAGTTGTGATAATCTGTGTCAGAACTATTATTTGCCGAATCTTGTGAACTTGAACTACAGCCATAAAAAAGTCCTGTACAGAGTATGAGAGTCAGCGCAAGCGCAGCTGCTTTTTTCAATCTTTTCATTTTTCAATCTCCTCTTGTTGTTTTTTCGTATATTGCATCAGCTGCTGGGTCAACCGATTATAATCAATTGGCTTTGAAAGATGGGCATTCATGCCTGCTGCGAGAGCGGCATCAATATCTTCCTGAAAAGCATTCGCAGTCATTGCCAATATTGGAATTGTTTTTGCATCTGGCCGGGAAAGCGCCCGAATGGAGCGGGTTGCGGTGTATCCATCCATTACCGGCATCTGAATATCCATCAAAATACAGGAAAAGGTATCCGGCGGATGACTTTGAAATAGTTCTAAGCAGACTTTTCCGTTTTCAGCCTGTGTGGGACGGCAATTGTATTTTTTGAGCAGTTCACAGAGAATTCCCATATTGATTGCGTTATCTTCTGCGACTAAAATACCCATTCCTCCAAAGTCATGTTGAGTTGGAGATGGATTTTTCTGTTCTTCCTGCATTAGGCTGACAATGGAAAGCCCATTCTGGTTTTGTGGATTGTAAAGCTTCAACCACAAGGTAACGGTAAAAGTGCTTCCTTCCCCCGGTGTACTTGTAACTTTGATGATTCCATCCATTAAATCAACCAGATTTTTTGCGATTGCCATTCCAAGACCAGTTCCCTGAATCCGGTTCGTACCGCTTTGGATTTCCCTTGAAAATGCTTTAAATATTTCTTTTTGATATTCTTCACTCATGCCGATGCCCGTATCAGATACGGTAAATCGGACTAGAATTCGGCCGTTCTCCAAATCTTCTTCTAAATTGTCGGCTGAAAAATGAATCTTACCGCCTTCACCAGTATATTTTACAGCATTGGAAAGAATATTGACTAAAATCTGTTCTAAATGAATATCATCTGCCACAACGATACAATCCTTAGAAAGATTGTGAGATACCGTAAAGGTCTGGTGCTTTTGTTCTGCCTGAGTCCGGAAAACAATATCGAGATTATGCATCAGTTCAGAAGTATGAAAAGCTCTTTCCTTCAATTCAATCTTCCCACTCTCAATCTTTGACATATCCAAAATGTCATTGATGATTCCTAAAAGAAGCTGGGAATAGGTGCGGATTTTATTCAGACTGTCCTTTACCTTTGCCTGATTTTCAATATTTATCAGGGCAATTTCCGTCATGCCGGTAATGGCATTCATCGGAGTTCGAATATCATGACTCATATTGGATAAAAAGACGGATTTACTGTTGTTTGCAAGTTCGGCCTGCTGTTTGGCAGTCAGGGTTTCTTTTAAGCTTGCGTTTAAACGTCGGTTCTGGCCGGCAAAAAAGAGAATATTAAAAATCAAAATGCACAGCATACATATACCGAGAATAAAAGGAAGTGTCAGGTTTAATTCCACAGTTAAAGATTCCTTCGGAACGGTACAGATATAGTACCATCCAGCCGTTTCTTCCAATGGATAGAAGGAGAAATAGTAAGGTCTGATCTCGCCGGTTGCACTTTTGATTTCCAGACTTTCTGTAAAATGTGCATTGGCCTTCATCTGTGAAGAAATTCGGTTCGTGGCATAGAGACTGACATTTTTCTGTTTTTCTTCATTCACCCGGTCTTCAAAATATTTGAAAATGCTTTCATAGCTGGAACCAATGTTGTTTCCAGTAGATTTTACAATCTGAGTGCCTTCGCTATCCACGACCATGCTGGAACTGTTTTCAAAATCGATGGAAGTCAGGTTATTGTCAAGAATGTCGCTGTCATCCACATAATAACAGAGCAGATATTCATCATCTGAATTCTGAAGAGCAAGGTCCGAATAAAAAATAATGGAGATGTTGCTGCTGTAAGGATTGTTGCCTTTTAAAGCCTGAATCCGGTATTTTTCGTGATTGCCGGAAGCTAAAAGTTTATAGATTTGTGTCTGGGAGTTGGTATAGACACGGTCAATTTTACCCTGATTTATGTAATGCCCTTTTAATTTGCTCCAGGAAAAGACAGCATATCCGGCAGATTCAATGGAATCACTGGATTGAAGCTCTTCTAGATAGTGGAAGGCCTCCTCGTAATCCATCTGTTGAGATTCAATGTAGGCTGCCACCGTTTTTGTATAGGAAGTAAAAGAGGTAAAATATACTTTACTGCCGTTTGCCTGTTTTTCCACAGACATCTCCATCGTATGAAGGGCAGCATCGTTCTGAGATTGATAGGTATTTGTAATATAGGTCACCATAATTAAAACCATAAGGGCGACTAAGATTAGATTGCCCGCTAGAAGAACGGCACTTCGGTGCTCTTTTTTCATCGGGATTCTCCTTTTTAAGCTGGATTTATATATTGTTGAAATGTTCTTTAAAGATAAATTTGAATAATTATAAAAATATTATACAATTTTCAGATATAAAGTGCAAGGAATTTGTCGAATCTTCCATAATATATGAAGGGATGATTTGTTTAAGGATTCGCAAAATGCTAGAATAAAATACAAAAAAAGAAGCCGAGATATTTATGGATAACTCGGCTTCTTTTTTATATTTTATTCTTCAATACCGAACATAACGGAAGTTGCTTTGATTACTGCGACTACTTCTTTACCAACAGATAAGGAAAGTTCTTTTACAGCATTTAAGGAAATTGTTGCAGAAATGATATTCTCGCCTGCGACTTTGATTTTTACAATGGCATTGACAGCACCTTCGTTGATTTCAGTAATGACACCGCTTAATTTATTGCGGGCACTTAAAGTCATCTCTCCGATTCCAACCATGACTTCGGTTGCTTTGATTACAGCGACAGCTTTTGTACCGGGAGTCAGCCCTAATTCTTTGACTGCCGCCATGGAAATCGTTCCTGTAATTTTTTCCTCTGCAAATTCTAAAGTGACGATACCGTTGACAGCTCCTTCGTTAATATTTGTAATGGTTCCTTTAATTTGATTTCTAGCACTTAATTTCATGATTTAATCTCCTTTTTGTTTTTGTTTAATGGTATCATAATATATTTTTATGGAAAATGCAATGGCTGCCTTATTCGGATCCGGCATTTCCTTTTGTATTCATAACCAGCATCTGCAAACGGTTTTCCAAATTAGCAAAGCTCACATCCCCGTCTTTAGGATTTAGCACTACAAATCTTTAGAGGTAATTGAACATACTG
>JAUNBT010000387.1 GCA_030526985.1 Lachnospiraceae bacterium
CATCTTGAAACGAAGTGTGCTCATGTTCTCTACATCCAACATGTTTTCTGACAACAAAGAGATATAGTGCAACGAGACAGGGTATCTAATATATGGAATACAACCATATTCCACACATGATACAAGAACATCAACAGCTTGCTGTATACATCCGAATACAAGCATGAAGAAATTGTACGAATCCGATTTGTTTTCATCTACCATATATTTTGTCCCGGCCAATGCAATCCTGAAGCGTTCATCAAATGGTAGTGTTACATCATCTTCTTCTGAAAACATCACTAATTTGCCAATGTCGTCACGGGCGAAGTGTATAATATCATCGATACTGTTGCATTTTGCAAAGTAATCGTTCAGACTATCGATCCTATTAAAAAGACTAATAAATGCCTGTTCTCCAACTTCATAAAGAGTATTATGGTTATTTGATTGATTAAGAAGCCTTAATGGTAATATAATCATTTCGTTACGAACGTTTTCTAACAGCTTTAGATTATCCTCTGCCGTCACTCTAATTTGGTCATACAGAAATTCAGCGTCTCTGGCTTCTATCATCTTGCTTCGTATTTCTGAATACTTGCTTAATGGATCATCAAGAATATGCTTGTCTCCAATTAGCAAAAATGGCAAGTGTTCTTTGTCTTCAAAATCCATGAATGTGGCAGCTGTAAAAACATAACTGTTTTCCCCCGGAAACCAAGTATTTAGATACAGTTGTACTTCCTCAATATGACGCAGCCAAAACAAATTGATTTCATCCAGTGCTTCTGGAGTATAATCGTTATTTAGTTTTGGCAACAGCGCTGCCAGTAATTCCTTATATTCAGTTTGAATTGTATAAATTTTATTCTGCAATAGGTTTGATTTCAGAATACCTTACCTCATTCAGTAACTGTTATGGGATACCATAGAGTTCGTTTAAAAAAGACACTGTTTTATTCATGACCATAACACAATCTGGCAGGACTGTCTTTAATCTTGTTTCGTCCTCAATGTCTGGAACACAATGGTATTTATGAGCCGGGTTATTGCATTTTAGCAGACAAGATTCACGAATTGCTCCCCACAATCCATGTTCAAAAGAAGAATCATAATCATAGTATAAGCCGTAAAGCTCCTTCTCACCAACACTTTCTGCCTTAAGTCTTATGTTTTGTTTATCAAAGTACTTAGTGTCCATGTTGATGAATTCTTCACCTTTATATTCATTAACTAACGCTTCAATATATCTATCATCAAAGTGAGATTGTTCCAAAACACCGCTTTCTCTGTGTCTGGCTAAGACCAGCTTGTATAATCCCATACCATACAACTGATAGTCACGCCAAATATTATCGTGAGAAGGTTCGCTTTTCACAAGATACCTCATCATAATGTAGTCTTCTATCAAGACACGCACGCAGCTTCTACCTGATATGGAATTAAATAATTGGTGATCGTAAATTTCCTTCATTCGTTTATAGGAATATGTTGCAATTCCAAGTAAAACGTTCATTTTCTCGTTCAGGGGATCAGCCGCTACAAATAGTTCCGAGAGATATGTAAAAATGTCATGCAGTTTTTCCATATATGCTGTGATGTTTATCTTTTCCTCTGGAAATTCAAGAACAAATATACTGCAATCGGTCATTTCGCTTACACACCTCCAAAAATCTTTCAAATATGCAGAATCAGTTTTTTCGAAAGTTAGAATCATCATTTCAAGAGATCGTACTGTTGGACGAGCTATACGCATTATTTCGTCAGTATGCTTGGATGCTGGATAAGCCATCAATAAATCTACTTGTTCTTTCTGAAGATGTAGTTTACCTGAAAGCAAATTGAAATAGAGAGCCACAAATCTAATATCAGTTGCCTCGTTGGTTTGGTGTCCCATTGTATCACGCATGGCATCTATTATCGCTTCGCATCTATCTTCGATACTCTTCTGTGGACAATAGAAGCATTCTGAAAAAACGGGGGCTTTACTTGTTGTAAGAAAAATTGTTAGCGGTGCAAGAGCATCTTTAGCTCCGATACAAACAATATAGTTATAAAATTTCTTTTGAACCTCTGAGTCTAATTTTATTATTTGCGACAATCTTACTGTATAGAGATCCGGAGCTAATTTATGTAATGTAGAAATAATGTCGTAGGATTTTCTTAATCCTTCCTCTCGCCCGTAGTATTTTAAAAGCAGACCGATCCAAAGATACTCAGGTATATGACCATAAGACCATGACTTTTCATCCTCAAACTCTTGCATCATTGGTATGGAATTTATTGGGGCTATGAATTCCCCCTTTTTGAAGGTATGAGCGGATAATTTGATGTGTCTCACTGGCTTTTTCCTCCTTTCCAGATATACCATCAATGGGTCTTTGTATTGATACAATATCCTATTTTGACATATTCCGGGAATGATGGGTTTGTCAGTATGTAAATGACGCCGTTTCTTTTATCCA
>JAUNBT010000388.1 GCA_030526985.1 Lachnospiraceae bacterium
ATTTATCTAAAAATATGAACTTGGAGTTATGCATAGAGGGGATTGAAACAAAAGAGACTTTGGATCTGCTGGCTAATATGGGAGTTACCATAATACAGGGATTCTATTTCGAAAAACCTCTCGAGGAAGAGGTGATTCGAAAAGAATTCATTCATCATTGCAGGAAAGAGTAAGAATTACATTTTTAAAATAGCGAATTGATCTTTCATCATTTTACAGCGATCTTGCCAATTCATTGGCGGAAGGGGCCAGGAAATAAAATCCTGGCTCTTTTCATTTTCATCAAGTGGCGGAATCGGATAAATTTTGTCTTCATGGTGAGAGGGACAATCTACCCATTTTCCCCGAAGACTTAAGAATGCTCTTTTTAGTACCATGGAGAGGACATGTGTTCCAAAATGAACGAGAGAGTGATTTCTCGTGGACAGTAAAGGAAAAGGAATCTTCATGGCGGAAGTAACGGCCAGCATACAAGTAGAAGGACTGCAGCAACCAGGTGTCTTATAATCTGCAATATCATGGAAGCGTGATGCACAGTTACCTAAAGTCAGCAAAGGTAACTTTAAATTGCGAATATCTGTTTCACTATAAGCTTTTCCTGTCCGGTCGAACCAATAAAGAGTGCCTTGATGCTCCACACCATTGCCAATGATAACTGCCAAAGGAAGCGAGAAATCTTTCTTTGGAGAATAAATCACATAGTCAAACCCAGAACGAAGCGCAGCCAGGCATCCCCCGTCGCAGGCCATTTCTAACTCATGGGCTAGAGCCGGAGTAACTGCCAAAGGGTTGTGTATTTTAGGCGCATGAGGAAGACTGTGTCCTGCAAGAGCCAATACATTAGGAAATTGTTTGTGAAAATCTTCGTCCATCAGTGAGGCATTGGCACGGCGAAAGGAATAATGAGGAATTTCCCCAATAATCGATACGTTTTCGGAGCCGAATCCTCTATTTTTCGCTTCTATCATGAGTGGAACCTGATTGGGATCAAGCCCCATGATTTCGGTTCCCACAGTATCTACAGAGACAGAATTGGTACCAGATAACAGAACATGAGAATCCACCGGATCCACTGGTGCAGGGGTATTGCCCTCGCCGCCAATCAAGCCGTCAATAACAATCAGATTTGGCTGGAATAGATAAAGAAGGTCAGCTAGTTTTTTATTAATATAATAATTATGATTTCTCTCTCGCAGTGCATAGGGAATTGTTCCCATGGCATTTTTAAAACCTAAGGTAACTTGAGTATAGAGATTTGTCTTTAACTTTGGCACCGATATGTAATATGCTTTTTTCTCAATTACCTCCTGAAAAATCTCGGGAATATAGACTTCCTTCATAACTTCTGCTTTAGGAAGTAAATAACGAATCACTGGACATGTTTCAAGGGCAAGTAAACCTGTTTTGTGATATTTTGCAATCCGGTCATACCCGGCTACTTTAAAACTGGTCCGTGTGGGCATGGGCTTACCAGAGGATTCTACAATGATAATGTTGTTGTGGTATTGCTTTAAAAAGGAAAGGATTGCATCAAATACTCTGGGATCCGTAGATTCTGGATAATCACAATTCATCATACCGCTATTGTGGTAAACGGATACCAGATTTGGTTTTATTAATATCTTAGAATAAGAAGACAACTTTTGGGTAAAATGGTTTTGTTCATCCAACTGTTGAAGATTCTCATAAACCAATTGATAAATTGCTTTGATATCAGGTCGGTTAAAATACGATGCAGTGCCATAATTTTTAGGCAATGCTACATAATCGTTGCGGAAATTCAAGTCGGGAGCTTTGGAGACAATTACATATTCTTTCACGATACTACCTCATACATTCTTAGTGATTTTTGTTATAATAATGATAATTTCAAGAGAATTTGCATTATTATGACAACTATAAAATATTTTTTGACTATTTTCAAGAGCTGAGTTAAGCGTGTAATCGGATAGTTTGGATAAATGATAATTCATAATATGTGAAAATGTATTATGGATGTGTGATAGTGGGATTTGAAATTTTTTGAATAAATTCTTAGCAATTCATAGGGATTTAACAATTTCCTTAAAGATAAAGTATATGTCAGATTTTTAATGAATTATCATACAAAAAAAGAAAGTGTTGCACAAAGGAGCATTCTCTGTAAATAAAGCTCCTTTGTGTAACGCCTTCTTCTTATTTTTAAACAAATCAGATATCTATTTCTTATTCTGCTCCACTTCAGCCATCTTCATTGCACGAACTTTTAATGGCAAACCAAACAGTGTGATAAATCCATCTGCATCATGGTGATCATACAGATCTCCAGTAGTGAAGGATGCGAGAGATTCACTGTACAGGCTGTATGGAGAAGTAGTACCGGCTTTGATGATATTGCCTTTGTACAGTTTGAACTTCACTTCACCTGTTACATACTGCTGTGTAGATTC
>JAUNBT010000071.1 GCA_030526985.1 Lachnospiraceae bacterium
GAAAATAAAATGAATATCACTTAAATAAACTGAAAATAATATTATTAAATAATAAAAGTCAAATTAACTGATAACTTACATCAAATTTAATATTTACAAAATAAAAAAATTGTAGTATGATTGATTCATGTTAAAACACTGCAAATAAAACACTAGGAATAATACACAGGAAGGTGAGAAAGATATGAATCAGGATCAGCAGGTGAGAAGTCGTTTATACGATGAAGCCTTTGAACATGATAACTGTGGAATCGGTGCTGTGGTCAATATCAAAGGAAAGAAGACCCACGAGACAGTTACCAACGCACTTAAGATTGTAGAAAGATTAGAACATAGAGCCGGCAAAGATGCCGAGGGAAAGACAGGAGACGGTGTAGGAATTATGCTGCAGATTTCGCATAACTTCTTCGCAAAAGCCTGTCAAGACCTCGGCATCTTTTTGGGTAAAGAGCGTGACTATGGTATTGGAATGTTCTTTTTCCCACAGGATGAGCTTAAGAGAAATCAGGCAAAGAAGATGTTTGAAGTCATTGCTGAGAAAGAAGGCATCCGTTTCTTAGGATGGAGAGAAGTGCCGACGAAACCGGAAGTATTAGGAAAGAAAGCAGTTGACACAATGCCATGTATTCTCCAGGCTTTCTTAGAGAGACCGGAAGAGACTGCCCGTGGACTGGATTTTGACAGACAGCTTTATATTGTCCGTAAGATATTTGAACAGAGCAATGAGGATTCCTATGTTGTATCCTTATCCAGCCGTACCATTGTCTACAAAGGAATGTTTTTAGTAGGACAGCTTCGTACCTTCTTTGCTGACCTGCATGATCCGAGATATGAATCTGCCATTGCCATGGTACATTCCCGTTTCTCCACGAATACAACGCCGAGCTGGGAGAAAGCCCATCCGTACCGTTTTATCGTACACAACGGTGAGATCAACACCATCCGCGGTAATGCAGATAAGATGATGTCAAGAGAAGAGATGCTGGAATCGGAATATTTTAAAGATGAGATGCACAAGCTGGTGCCGATTGTCAATCCGAACGGATCTGACTCTGCCCGCCTGGATAATACTTTGGAATTCCTTGTTATGAGCGGCATGGATCTTCCGAAGGCGATTATGATTACCATCCCGGAACCATGGCAGAATAATGAGAGCATCGATCCAAAGAAGAGAGATTTCTATCAATACTATGCAACTATGATGGAGCCATGGGATGGCCCGGCTTCCCTCTTATTTACCGATGGAGATGTGATGGGTGCTGTATTAGACAGAAATGGGCTTCGTCCTTCCCGTTACTATATCACAGAAGATGGATATCTGATTCTGGCATCGGAAGTTGGTGTTATGGAGACAGATCAGACTAAAGTCATCAAAAAAGAGAGACTTCGCCCAGGACGTATGCTTTTAGTAGACACAATCAAAGGGGAAGTAATTGATGATGAAGTATTAAAAAGCTCTTATGCGACAAAACAGCCATATGGCGAATGGATCGATAAGAATATGGTTCATCTGGCAGATTTGAAGATTCCGAATGAGAAAGTAGTGGAGTATTCAAAAGAAGAGATGAACAAGATGCTGCAGGCATTCGGCTACTCTTATGAGGATTTAAAGACAGCGATCACAACCATGGCATTAAATGGATCGGAACCGATTTCTGCTATGGGTATTGACAGCCCGCTTCCAAGTCTTTCTAAAATGCAGCAGCCATTATTTAACTATTTTAAGCAGTTATTTGCTCAGGTAACCAACCCTCCAATCGATGCAATCCGTGAGGAAATCGTTACATCTACTTCCGTATATATCGGAGAAGAAGGCAACCTGTTAGAGGAAAAAGAAGAGAACTGCCATGTATTAAAGGTAGATCATCCGATTCTTACCAACACAGACCTGTTAAAAATCAGGAACATGAAGGTGGAAGGCTTTAAAGTTGCCGATGTTCCGATTACTTATTATAAAAACACATCTCTTGAGAAGGCGATTGACCGTCTGTATATCGATGTAGACCGTCTTCACAGACAGGGAGTAAACATGTTTATCCTGACAGACAGAGGTGTAGATGAAAACCATGTGGCAATCCCGTCCCTGTTGGCAGTATCCGCAGTGCATCAGTATTTGATCCGGACGAAGAAACGTACTTCCGTGGCTTTGATTTTAGAGAGTGGTGAGCCAAGAGATGTCCATCATTTTGCAACACTGTTGGGCTTTGGTGCAAGTGCAATTAATCCTTATCTGGCACAGCTTTCCATCAAGAAACTGATTGATGAAAATATGATTCAGAAAGATTATTACGCTGCAGTAGAAGACTACAATAGTGCTATCCTTCACGGAATTGTTAAAATCGCTTCCAAGATGGGTATTTCCACCCTCCAGTCCTATATGGGATCTCAGAACTTTGAGGCAATCGGTATCAGCTCCGAAGTAATTAATAAATATTTTACCAACACCGTAAGCCGTGTGGAAGGTATTACATTAAAAGATATGGAAGAGAGAGTGGACAGCCTTCATACTCAGGCCTTTGACCCACTTGGATTGGAAAATGATCTTACCATCGCCAGTGACGGAAGCCATAAGTACCGTGCCGGAAAAGAAGAACACTTATATAATCCGCTTACCATCCATACTCTTCAGCAGGCTGCCAGAAATGGAGATTATAAACTGTTTAAAGAGTATACCAAACTGGTAGACGAAGAAATGAGAGCAAGAAAATTAAGAAGTCTCCTTGACTTTAACTATCCGGAAAAAGGAATCCCAATCGACGAAGTGGAAAGCGTAGACTCCATTGTAAAACGATTTAAGACAGGTGCCATGTCTTATGGATCTATTTCCCAGGAGGCTCACGAAACATTGGCAATCGCCATGAACTCCCTTGGCGGAAAGTCAAACAGTGGAGAAGGTGGAGAGGACTTAGAACGACTCACACCAGGTCCGGACGGATTAAACCGCTGTTCTGCCATCAAACAGGTTGCATCCGGACGTTTTGGAGTAACCTCCCGTTACTTAGTCAGTGCCAAAGAGATTCAGATTAAGATGGCGCAGGGCGCAAAACCAGGAGAAGGTGGACATTTACCAGGAGGAAAGGTATATCCATGGGTAGCAAAGACCAGACATTCTACACCAGGTGTAGGTCTGATTTCCCCGCCACCTCACCATGACATTTACTCTATCGAGGATTTAGCCCAGCTGATTTACGATTGTAAAAATGCCAACAAAGATGCAAGAATTTCTGTAAAATTAGTATCCGAGGCAGGTGTAGGAACAGTCGCTGCCGGTGTTGCAAAAGCAGGTGCCCAGGTTATCTTAGTATCCGGCTATGACGGAGGAACCGGTGCTGCGCCAAAATCTTCTATATATAATGCAGGTCTTCCATGGGAGCTTGGACTTGCCGAGACCCATCAGACTTTAATTCAGAACGACCTGAGAAATAAAGTTATTTTAGAGACAGACGGAAAACTTATGAGTGGCCGTGACGTTGCCATTGCAGCAATCCTTGGTGCCGAGGAATTTGGTTTTGCCACTGCACCGCTTGTAACAATGGGATGCGTTATGATGCGTGTCTGCAACTTAGACACTTGTCCAGTCGGTATTGCTACCCAGAATCCGGAACTGAGAAAACGTTTCAAAGGAAAACCGGAATATGTTGTTAACTTCATGCGTTTTATCGCAGAAGAACTGAGAGAGTATATGGCGAAATTAGGTGTCCGTACTGTGGATGAGTTAGTAGGAAACTACAGCCTTCTGCGCCAGAAACCGGAAGCTTCCGAAGAATATCATATGGATTTAAGCCGTATTTTAGACAACCCATATGTGAAAAATAGAAAACCAATCTATTATAATAAGAAGGATGTCTTCAACTTCCAGTTGGAAAAGACAGCCGACGAGCGCATTTTGTTGAAGAAATTCAAAACTGCTTTGGAAAACAAACAAAAACGCAGCATAGAAGTAGATGTGACAAATACAGACCGTACTTTCGGAACCATTTTCGGAGCAGAGATTACAAAACGGTATTACAATACATTAGAGGAAGATACTTTTACTGTAAAATGTAACGGCGCTGGTGGACAAAGCTTCGGTGCATTTATCCCGAAAGGACTGACCTTAGAATTAGTCGGCGACAGCAATGACTACTTTGGAAAAGGGTTATCCGGTGGTAAATTAATTCTTTACCCACCAAAAGGGGTAAGATTCAAAGCCGAGGATAATATCATTGTCGGAAATGTTGCTCTTTACGGAGCTACAAGTGGAAAAGCTTATATCAATGGTGTTGCCGGAGAACGTTTCTGTGTCAGAAACTCCGGAGCTGTTGCAGTAGTAGAAGGTGTGGGCGACCATGGATGTGAATATATGACCGGAGGCCGTGTCCTCGTTCTTGGAAAAACGGGAAAGAACTTTGCGGCCGGCATGAGCGGTGGTATCGCATATGTTCTCGATGAAGATTTTGACCTCTACTTAAAGCTCAACAAGGAAATGGTTTCCTTAGAGCCGGTAACAAGTAAATATGATGTGCAGGAATTAAAAGACATGATCAAAGACCATGTAGCCTACACTAATTCAGAAAAAGGTAAAATGATCCTGGATAACTTCGGTAAATACCTGCCGAAATTTAAGAACGACTATAAACGTATGACCAACATGATCGTTCAGATGGAAGAAAAAGGTTTGAGCAGTGAACAGGCAGCAATCGAAGCGTTTTACGCAAGCAAAGGAGAATAGGAGGGGAAAGCGATGGGAAAAAAGACAGGATTTTTAGAATATGACAGACAAGACTGCGCAGCAGTTTCTCCTAAGGAAAGAATCAAACATTTTAATGAATTCCATACTCCTTTATCCAGAGAAAAAAGACAGACGCAGGCAGCAAGATGTATGGACTGTGGGGTGCCATTTTGCCAGTCCGGCATGCTGATTAATGGAATGGTGACAGGATGCCCGCTCCACAATTTAATTCCGGAGTGGAATGACCTAATCTATACAAAAAACTGGGAGGCGGCTTTTCTTCGCCTCAGAAAAACAAACCCGTTTCCGGAATTTACCGGAAGAGTCTGCCCACATCCATGTGAGGTAGCCTGTACCTGTAACTTAAACGGAGATCCAATCTCCATCCGTGACAATGAATTAGACATTATAGAATGGGCTTACAAAAATGGCCTCGCAAAAGCAGAACCTCCAAAAGTACGCACAGGAAAGAAAGTTGCTGTAATTGGATCCGGTCCTTCCGGCCTGTCCGCAGCCAACTCCCTTAACAAAAGAGGCCATCAGGTTACCGTATTTGAGCGCTCCGACCGTGTCGGAGGCCTGCTCATGTACGGAATCCCGAATATGAAATTGGAAAAACACGTCATTGAACGGAAAGTAGCCGTCATGAAAGAGGAAGGAATTGAATTCCGTACCGGCGTAAATGTGGGAGTGGACGTAAAAGCCGCAGACCTTTTAAAAGAATATGACCGCATCGTCCTCGCCTGTGGCGCCTCCAATCCAAGAGATATCAACGTAAAAGGCAGAAAATCAAAGGGAATCTATTTTGCTGTAGATTTCTTAAAAGCAACAACAAAGAGCTTGCTGGATTCTGAATTCAAAGACAAAGAATACGTCACCACAAAAGGCAAACGAGTTCTTGTCATCGGCGGTGGTGACACAGGAAATGACTGTGTCGGTACTTCCATCCGCCACGGAGCCAAAAGCGTCCTTCAGTTAGAGATGATGCCAAAACTCCCTGACGAACGCCAGCCAAACAACCCATGGCCCCAATGGCCAAGAATTTGTAAAACCGACTATGGCCAGGAAGAAGCCATCGCCGTATTTGGCAATGACCCCCGTGTCTACCAGACCACAGTAAAAGAATTCATTGCCAACGACAAAGGCGAAGTCTGCAAAGCCAAATTAGTAAAATTAGAATTCACTCCCGACAAAAAAACCGGCCGCATGAACATGACCGAAGTCCCAGGCAGTGAGTACGAAGTAGCCGTAGACATCGTCCTAATCGCCGCCGGTTTCCTGGGAAGCCAAAAATACGTAACCGACGCTTTTGGTGTCGAAACCAACGAAAGAACAAACGTAAAAACCTCCCCAGAAAACCACCAACCCAGCCAGAAAAAAATCTTCGTAGCCGGTGACATGCACCGCGGCCAATCCCTAGTCGTATGGGCTATCAAAGAGGGCCGCGACGCAGCCCGCGAAGTAGATTTGTCAATGATGGGGTATACAAACTTGAAATAGCATTGAGCAATGCAGCAAAAGGCGCTTGAAGTCTCAGAACGAATGCCCCGCATTCGGGCTGAGGCTCCTGGCGCCTTTTGATATATGGCGAAAGCCATACAGCGAGATGAAGCGAAGCGGAATCGAGCTGCTGCATTGCGGACCCGGCTCCCCCACTCCAGGTGTCCCAAAACCCAAGCCCCGAATGCAAGGCATTCGGGCTGAGACTCCGAGCTGAGGTTCCGGCCCCCCCTTTTTTATATATAGCGAAACCCAAACAGCGATATCAAGCGAGCAAAATCGAGTCCCTGCAACCACGACCTATCTCCCCAAGGGCAAAAAACAAAAACCCCACCTAAATTTGCCCTATTATGTCGTAAAATCACTTGACTTGACGTCAAAAACGTCGTTTTTGCCTTCCATTTTTCTAAGGGAAGATAAAAAAGCTTACTTTTGCCCACAAAAATCAGTAATTGTGGGCAAGAGAGAGATAAAGTACTCTCTTTTAGAAAAATTACGCTTATAAACCACGAAATCCCATGTTTTCATGGTAAAAACTTCCATATCAAGGGCAAAATTGAGAGGGACATGTCAATTTGCCCATACGAAATTTTCATCTTCCTAAAATTGTCGCCAATATGTTTTACATCAAAATTCTGGAGTTCAGCTGAAGGCTGAACTGTCACAAAATCACCTAAATTCCAGCTAAATTCCTTCCAAATTATACTTGACAAATTTTATCCACATTGCTATAATAAACACATACAAAACAGCAAGGAGTGAACAACATGCTAATCACAAGAGAATCCGATTATGCTCTTCGTATCCTTTCCGCATTATCCGGAGGCGACCGCCTTACAGCCGGTGAGATATGTAAGCAGGAACTGGCCCCTCAGCAATTTGGTTACAAAATCCTGAAGAAACTTGCCAAAGGCGGATTAGTTGAGATCACCAGAGGAAGCGAAGGTGGCTGCCGTCTATGTTGTGACCTTCAGACCGTCACCCTATATGATTTAATGGAAATCATGGAAGAAGACAGAAGAGTATCCCTCTGCATGGAATCTTCTTACATATGTCCAAGAAGACAGAAGAACAACAACCATTGCACAATTCACAGAAACCTTGCAATCATCCAGACTAACTTAGACCAGGAACTAAAAGCCCACAGCATAGCCGAGATTTTGTGTACCCCAGAGCAACCGAGTGAAAGCTTTAAGCTAGAGCCTTAAGTTAAAACCTCAAAAAAGTTTTAAAAAGCCTCAAGTAAAACCCCCAGCTCAAAGCTCACACCTCGTAATCTCACCCGACCCAAACCAACCCCCCCTCCCTGATTCTGTATCATTTCCAAAAGAAAGATACAATTCAGGTTTCATTTTACTCATAAACTGGACAAAACTTATCAAGTATAAGCGAGTCAAAGCCACACTATGTGAAAAGTATCACCAAGCCAAAGCCACACCAAGTGAAAAATACCCCTAGATAAATCCAATCAAAAAAGGAGGAAAGAATATGTATTTTAAAACAACAGATGCCCACGAAGAATTCAGACAGAAAGTACGCCAATTTGCAGAGGAACAGGTAAAACCATATGCATTTTCCATGGACCAGAACAACGAGTTCCCTGAGGAAGCCGTAAAAATGATGGCTGACCTGTCCTTAATGGGAATCCCCTATCCAAAAGAATACGGCGGAGCCGGACTAGACGTCATGAGCTACGCAATCGCAGTAGAAGAACTATCCCGTGTAGACGGCGGAACCGGCGTAATCCTATCCGCCCATGTTTCTTTGGGCAGCTGGCCAATCTATCAGTACGGAACCGAAGAACAAAAGAAAAAGTACTTAGTTCCACTGGCAAAAGGCGAGAAAATCGGTGCATTTGGCCTTACCGAACCCAATGCCGGCTCCGACGCAGGCGGAACCGAGACCGTTGCCATCGACAAAGGCAGCTATTACCTTTTAAATGGAGGAAAAATCTTCATAACAAACGCACCGAAAGCTGATACCTATGTCGTATTCGCAGTGACCACTCCAGACATTGGGACCAAAGGAATTTCCGCCTTCATTGTTGAAAAAGGATGGGAAGGATTTGAATTCGGTGATCATTATGACAAGATGGGAATCCGCTCTTCCTCAACCGCAGAATTGATTTTTAACGACGTGAAAGTACCAAAAGAAAACCTTCTCGGAAAAGAAGGCGATGGATTTAAGATTGCCATGGCAACCTTAGATGGTGGAAGAATCGGAATTGCTTCTCAGGCGTTGGGGATTGCCCAGGGTGCTTTTGAAAATGCACTGGCTTATTCCAAGGAAAGAGTCCAGTTCGGAAAACCAATCTGCAAACAGCAGGTAGTATCCTTCAAACTGGCTGATATGGCAACCAAACTCCGTTGTGCCAGAATGCTTGTATACAGCGCAGCAGAGCTAAAAGAACACCACGAGCCATACGCAATGGAAGCAGCTATGGCAAAACAATACGCTTCGGATATTTCCTTAGAAGTTACCAACGATGCCCTTCAAATCTTTGGTGGAAGTGGCTATTTGAAAGGAATGGAAGTAGAGCGGGCTTACAGAGACGCAAAGATTACAACAATCTATGAGGGAACCAACGAGATTCAACGTGTCGTAATCGCCTCCCATTTGATTGGAAAAACACCGAAGACGAAATCTAGTTCCCCAGCAAAAGGCGTGAAAAAACCGGCTGTGACAGGAATCAGAAAGACAGTGATTTTAAAAAGTGGAAGTGCCCAGGAAAAAGTAAATGCAGTGGTAGAAAGTCTGAAAAAAGATGGATATGATTTCTCCGTAGGAATCGATATCGACACACCGATTTCACAGGCTGAGCGTGTTGTCAGCGTTGGAAAAGGAATCGGAGACAAAGAAAACATGAAACTCATCGAGCAGCTTGCCAAAGCAGCAGGTGCAGCAATTGGATCTTCCAGACCAGTTGCAGAAACGCTAAAATATGTTCCGATGGACCGTTATGTGGGAATGTCCGGTCAGAAATTCAGCGGAAACCTTTACATTGCCTGTGGAATTTCCGGAGCAATCCAGCATTTAAAAGGAATCAAAGAAGCTTCTACAATTGTAGCAATTAACAACAATCCGAACGCACCGATTTTCAAAAACTGCGATTACGGTATTGTGGGAGATATGATGGAAATCATGCCATTGCTTGCGAAAGCTCTTGACACCGGAGAAGAGAAGAAGCCGGCACCGGTTCCGATGATAAAAATTAAACGTCCAAGAATACCGAAGGCAGAACCAATCGGTCCAAGTCATGTCTGTACAGGATGCGGATACTTATACAGTCCGGATTTTGGTGATGAGGAAAATGATGTAAAACCAGGCACCTTATTTGAGCAGTTACCGAAAGAATGGGTTTGTCCGGAATGCGGGGCAGCACAGATTCAGTTCATTGAAGATTAGGAGGAAAAATCATGTATAGTGTCAGAAATGTAACAAAAGATTTATATTGGGTTGGCGCCAATGACCATCGCCTGTCTTTATTTGAAAATATTCACCCGATTCCAAAGGGAGTTTCTTATAACGCCTATGTTTTATTGGACGAAAAAACAGTCTTATTCGACACAGTTGACTGGTCTGTATGCCGCCAGTTTTTAGAAAATCTGGACCATGTATTGGATGGCCGCCCATTAGACTATATGATTATCAATCATATGGAGCCGGATCACGGTGCCTCGATTGAAGAAATATTATTGCGATATCCCGACGTAACCATTATCAGTACCGAGAAAGCCTTTATGCTCATGCGTCAGTTCGGTTTTGCAATTGAGGGACATACCTTAGAAGAAGTCAAAGAGAAAGATACAAAATGTTTTGGCAGCCACACGGTTACCTTCCTGGCTGCCCCGATGGTCCACTGGCCGGAGGCGATGGTCACCTTCGACGTGACCAACGGTGCACTCTTTTCCGCAGATGCCTTCGGTACCTTTGGAGCATTAGATGGAAAATTATTTAATGACGAAGTGAATTTCGACCGGGATTGGATTGATGATGCCCGCCGCTATTACACCAATATCGTTGGAAAATATGGACCACATGTTCAGCTGCTTTTAAAGAAAGCAACCGGAATCGTAAATGATATCAAATATATCTGCCCTCTCCATGGCCCCGTATGGCGTTCTGATTTTGCCTATCTTCTGGATAAATATGATCGCTGGAGCCGCTATGAGCCAGAAGAAAAAGGAATTTTAATTGCCTATGCCTCCATGTATGGAAATACAGAGGCAGCCGCATCCGCCCTTGCTGCAAAGCTCTGTGAGAAAGGCATGACGAATGTAGTAATGTATGATGTCTCTAACACCCATGTGTCCTACCTGATTTCCGAGGCATTCCATTACAGCCATGTGGTACTTGCCAGCGTGACTTATAATTTAGGTATTTATCCGGTTATGCATAATTTCCTGATGGATATGAAAGCATTAAATCTCCAAAATAGAACCTTTGCAATTGTGGAAAATGGTTCCTGGGCCTGCAAGTCCGGTGATTTAATGGAACGGTTTATTCAGGATGAAATGAAGAAAATGACCGTATTAAATACAAGACTTTCTCTTGCTTCCTCCTTAAAATCAGAGAAGTCTCATGAATTAGACAGCTTAGTGGATGTCATTCTGGAATCGATGGAAGAAAAGAAGTAGATTTCAGAAAAAAGCAGACGTCAAAATAAGCAGATATCAAAAAAGAGCAGCCTTTCTTCTATATAAAATGAAGAAGTGGCTTGCTCTTTTTCTGTTAAAAACTATTTCTGGTTACATCCTATTCTTATTTCCAACCATTTTATTTTTAGTCCTAGCTGTCTTCTAGTGATGGAACAGGCGGATTCCGGTAAAGGACATAACCATGTTATATTTGTCGCAGCACTCAATGACAGCATCGTCACGGACAGAGCCGCCTGGCTGTGCAATGTAGGAAACACCGCTTTTGTGTGCTCTCTCAATATTGTCAGAGAATGGGAAAAATGCATCGGAGCCTAAGGTAACACCGCTCATTTGATCGAGCCATGCCCGTTTTTCTTCGGCTGTGAACACCGGTGGTTTTTCCTTAAATGTCTTCTCCCAGACACCGTCAGCGAGGACATCCATGTATTCCTCACCCATGTATACGTCGATGGCGTTGTCTCTGTCGGCCCGGCGGATTCCGTCAACGAATTTTAAGCCGAGTACCTGAGGACTCTGACGTAAAAACCAGTTGTCCGCTTTTTGTCCGGCAAGTCTGGTACAGTGAACTCTGGACTGCTGGCCGGCACCGACACCGATAGCCTGACCGTCTTTTACGAAGCAGACAGAGTTGGACTGGGTATATTTAAGCGTAATTAACGCAACTTTCATATCCCGTTTTGCTTCTTCACTCAAATCTTTATTTTCCGTTACGATATTAGAAAGAAGTTCATCATCAATAGAAAGCTCCTGACGTCCCTGTTCAAAAGTAATACCAAATACTTCTTTGTGCTCTAAAGGTGCCGGGGTGTAATTCTCATCAATCTGAATCACACAGTAGTTGCCTTTCTTTTTCTGCTTCAAAATCTCCAAAGCTTCCTCGGTAAATCCCGGTGCAATGACACCGTCCGACACTTCCCTTTTAATAATAGAAGCAGTAGAAACATCACATACATCTGATAATGCAATAAAATCACCAAAAGAAGACATTCTGTCAGCACCGCGGGCTCTTGCGTAAGCGCAGGCGAGAGGAGAAAGCTCTTCCATATCATCGACCCAGTAGATTTTCTTCAAAGTATCGGAAAGAGGAAGTCCGATGGCAGCTCCTGCCGGAGAAACATGCTTAAAGGATGTGGCTGCCGGAAGTCCAGTTACTTTTTTCAATTCTTTTACTAACTGCCATCCGTTAAAAGCATCTAAAAAGTTAATATATCCCGGTCTTCCGGAGAGTACGGTAATAGGAAGCTCACTGCCGTCTGCTACATAAATACGGGATGGTTTTTGATTCGGGTTACAGCCATATTTTAATTCTAAATCTTTCATTTGCGTATCCTTTCTTAATTGTGCTTATTTACGATGCGGCTTTCGTATTTTCCAGAAGCAATATCAATGAAACGGACAAATAAAGAAACCTTGTTTTCTTCATTTAAATTGTTCCATAAAAGTTCTTTAAATTCATCAATATCATCCGGGATACTTACTAACTTAGGTTCCCCTTCAAAACTTGGAAGCGGATTTCCGTCATGCATATAAGTATGGATAAAATGTCCTTCCCCAGCCACACAGTTATTATAGGCAAAAGTATAGCGGTTACACTGGGCCGGATTTCCATTATTGCTCTTTAAAATGGACATGGCATAGCTGAAGCAGTTATTTTCCACATGAAGAACACCGGAAATACGAGGGGTATAGTTAGGAGCGTCCGGCTCAAATTCACGGCAGCGCAAAGACTGCTCAAAAGTAAGCTGTTTGTCCATACCGTCATAAATTGTATCGGTCTGGTCCCCATTTGTCACAATTGTTTTGTTGCCGAGAACCCGGACAGGAGCGTAGATAATCAGGCTTGGGTCCTCCATCTTGGAAGGGTCAAATGCCTGGGTGCGGATTCCTTCCTCATCTTGGACGAAGATACGGTTACGGCTGTTCTCACTTCTTCCCATAATAAAATAGGCAGTCACTGCAGATGCTCCGGAAGCACTCCGGCCAATAATGATTCCTCTTCCAGGATAAGAATTCTCCTGTAATTCTTGTTCTAATGATATCATTTTCATGAATATGATCCTCCTTTTTGGATTGACAGATAAGATTGACAAATAATAAAAAAAGACCGCAACTATCCCAGGTGTCTGCCCAGACGGTCGGCCTTCTTGTCTGTTATACTTCCTGTGGTCCATTCCACTTCCGTCAGTCGTATAACGCTAAAACTAAAATAGCATGATTTTTTTTAAAGGTCAAGAATTTTTTGTATTCAATTGTTGGGTGCTTCCTCGTTATTCATCTGTGGTGTGATTTCTCGTTATTCATCTGTTGCGTGAGTACCTATACTGGTGCTCATCTGAGAATTTACGTACCATCTCTCAATAACTCCTGACTCAGTCCATAAGACACGTTAAATGGATATAAAATTAAATATATAAATGGACATAAATCAAATATATAGTTGTTGAATGAGTAAAAAAATGATAAATTAAACGTAGGATACTATAGATACTATGCCAAATCGTGCGGTGATATGGCACGATTTGGCACAATTACCCTGATTAGAAAGAAGGAGGTGCCCGAATGTCTTACGTCCCATTGCCCATCGGTATCGATGATTTTGAAAAGATGATAAAAAAGAAATATTATTATGTGGATAAGACCTGGTTTATCAAAGAACTATTAGACAAAAAAGGAGAAGTCAACCTTTTTACCAGACCCAGGCGTTTTGGAAAAACCCTAACCCTCAGCATGTTAAGATGCTACTTTGAAGCCCCAATCGATCAAAAAAGCAAAAAATATCTTTTTGAAGGCTTAAAAATCATGAATGCCGGAGATGATTACACCAGCCTGCAGGGACAGTACCCGGTAATCACATTGACCCTAAAATCAGCCAAACAGCCTGACTGGGAGATGACTTACAGGGCATTGCGGGAATCAATTGCAAGAGAATTTTACCGTCACGATAACATAACAGCCTCCATTACAAATGAGAAGCGAAGAGAGAAGTTCATTGCTCTTCGGGATGAAAGGGCAGATGAGAGTGACTACTGTACGTCCCTGGCATTTTTGTCTGAATGTCTGTATGAGAGATACCAGAAGAAAGTAATCATCTTGATCGATGAATACGATGTGCCACTGGAAAACAGTTTTTACAGAGGATTCTATGATAAAATGATTGATTTCATTCGTTCCCTGTTTGAATCCGCATTAAAAACCAATCCCTGCCTGGAATTTTCAGTTATCACAGGTTGCTTAAGAATCAGTAAGGAATCTATTT
>JAUNBT010000389.1 GCA_030526985.1 Lachnospiraceae bacterium
TGTTTTTTTACAAGTTTTGAAACAAATAATAAAGTACCCATTATCCATATGAAAATCAATGCATCAATAATTCGAATATCATTTCCCCAAAAACCAGTATATCTTCTATATAAGAGACTATTAATATATGGCAGCACAACCTTAGATGGGACTGTAACAGTAAAATTATGCAATTCTATTGGAAATAGCATACGAACAATAATTATAAATGAAAATAAATTCAAAAAACCTAATCCCATTTTCGTGTAAATAAGCTTACTTCTCAAGCACAACCATAATAATATTATTGATAGTGACTCAATAAATATCATTGCTAAAAATGTGGAAAACGAAAAACTCATTGTTTTTCTCCTTCTAACAACGCTTTTTGTTCTTTGATTATTTGCTCCAATTGATTTAATTCATCTGCATTCTTTTCTTTTTTCACCAATGCAGCCATTATACTTATTGGTGTAGAATTTAGTTCTTCCAATTGTGAAAGGAAATAATCTTCACTTGATAACTTGAAACGATAAGTTCTGGTTAATGAAGATCCATGCAACACAACATCTGCAATTTCAATATATTGTTTTTTTAATAAATTCCTGATTGAAACAGCAACAGTATTGACATTTAAATTCGAGTTAATTTTAGGAATGTCTGTGATTGCCAATGGGGATTCGCTATTCCACAATACTTGTATAGTTTCTAATTCTCTCTTGCTTAATTTGTATTTTGACATATTTGTTCTCCTTTACTATATATTATAACTATATCATCATTTTGAAATTGATGTAATAATTAATTATCATCGTACAAATACTTCTTATTTTATTGGAAAAGAATTGTTCGAAATATATTCTTAGAAAACCACTTGAAGATTTGCCTATATTCCCATTTCAGCTTTACTGCTTAAAATCAAATAAAAGCCAGATGACATTATCTGTCACCTAGCTTCTATTTCGTTCACATTAAAAATAATTCTATTTTTAAATCTCTACAATCCATCCTTCTGGAGCTTCAATACGACCCATCTGGATTCCTGTCAGGGTATCATATAATTTCTGAATTACTGGTCCCATCTCATCCATTCCACTTGGAATGCAGATTTCTTTACCATGATCTACAATCTTACCTACTGGAGAAATAACTGCTGCGGTACCACAAAGACCACACTCAGCCATATCTTTCACTTCTTCAAAGAGAACTTCTCTCTCTTCTACTTTCAGTCCAAGATAATGCTCTGCTACATAGACCAAAGATCTTCTGGTGATAGATGGTAAAATAGTATCTGATTTAGGTGTTACCACTGTATTGTCTTTCGTAACAAACAGGATATTCGCTCCACCAGTCTCCTCAACCTTGGTTCTGGTTGCAGAATCCAGATACATATTCTCATCGTATCCTTCCTGATGTGCGGTTACGATTGCATGAAGACTCATGGCATAATTCAGTCCGGCTTTGATATGTCCGGTACCATGAGGTGCAGCGCGGTCAAAATCACACACTCTTAAAGTAATTGGCTTTGCACCACCCTTGAAGTATGGTCCAACTGGTGTACAGAATGCACGGAACTGATATTCATCTGCTGGTTTTACACCGATTACTGCATTGGTTCCAAAAATGTATGGACGAATATATAAAGTAGCACCAGAGCCATATGGAGGCACATATGCTTCATTGGCTTTCACTAACTTCTTAATGGCATCGATAAAACGATCTTCTGGAAATGCTGCCATCTCCAGTCTCTCTGCCGATGCTTTTAATCTGCTTGCATTTAAGTCTGGGCGGAAAGTTACCGTACGTCCGTCCTCTGTGGTATACGCTTTCAATCCTTCAAATACGGTCTGAGCATATTGAAGAACACCTGCACATTCGCTGATCGTCACATTCGCGTCAGTAGTCATTGTACCTTCATCCCATGCTCCATCTTTAAAATTGGAAACATATCTTTCATCTGTGGGCATATAAGCGAATCCTAAATTACCCCAGTCAATTTGTTTCTTATCCATTTGTATTGCCTCCATTCTCTTTTCACTTAAAATTTGCTTTATTGCATTATAATACTAAATTAAAAAGATGTAAAGGAGGCATTCTAAAAATCAGTCTAAAAATCTGCAACGCTGATGCTCATATCTGGCAGTAAAAAGAGGGGTTTATGGAAGTTTGACAGCCTTTTCTATGAATGCTATAATCAATAAAATACCGTTTGAAAGGAGCAATCATATGATTCGTAAAGCAGATATTAAAGAAGTAGAAGGCCTGGCTGGAGGCAAAGGACCAGCTCGTGTTCATCACATTATTTCTCAGGAGGAATTAATGGGACATGGCCGTTTTTATGCAAAAGTCGTACTTCCTCCAGGATCCAGCGTAGGCTGGCATCAACACTTGAAAGAAACAGAACCTTACTATATTTTAAAAGGTGAAGCTGATTTCATTGATAACGAC
>JAUNBT010000390.1 GCA_030526985.1 Lachnospiraceae bacterium
CCTTTCATATGCCAAAGCTTGTTTATATGAACATTGCTGCACTCTCGACTCTTCCAAAACGGGAATTTAACTGCGGATTAGGCGAGATTATCAAGCATGGACTGATTAAGGATATCAGCTATCTGGAATTTATCGATCTTAATAAGGAAAAAATTGCAGATAGAGATACGGATACTTTGACAGAGCTTATTTATCGCAGCTGTCAGATTAAAAGTGGAGTGGTAGAACGAGACCCGAAGGAAAAAGGGGAGAGAGCCTTATTGAATTTTGGTCATACTTTAGGCCATGCAATTGAAAAGAAGATGGATTTTTCCATGTTACATGGAGAGTGTGTTGCATTAGGATCTATGGCCGCTCTTTTTATCAGTATGCAGATGGGAATCATTACAAAGGAAGAATATGAAAAAGCCTGTGCATTATTTCATTGGTTTGATTACCCGGCACTTCCAAAAGAGACAGATCCAAAGGAGATTGTTGCGATTACTAAGTTAGATAAAAAGATGGAACAGGGCAAGGTAAAATTCATTGTATTAGAGAGAATCGGTGAGGCAAAGATTGTAAAGACAGTAACGGATTCTATGATGGAAGAAGCATTAAGAACGATTATGGCATAAGTTGAACGGGGAAATAACATGGACGATCAAAGAAGTAATACAGGTATCATAAAAGCAATTCCATCTGTACTCATATTGGTATTGTTTGACCAGCTGACAAAATTTTTGGCAGACACTTATTTAAATGGACAGAAGGCAGTGGCTGTCATTCCGGATATATTTGAGCTGACCTATGTGGAAAACCGTGGAGCAGCCTTCGGAATTATGCAGAATTTCCAGTTGGTTTTTATTATAGTAACAGCTGTCATCGTTTTTGGAATCTGCCTGCTTTACTGTAGAATGCCCTCTACAAAAAGATTTTTTCCCGCAAAATGCTGCTTGGTTTTTTTAATTGCCGGTGCTGCAGGAAATTGGATTGACAGGGTAAAAGCAGGTTATGTGATTGATTTCTTTTATTTTAAACCAATCAATTTCCCTGTATTTAATGTGGCAGACATTTATGTAACAGTTTCGATTATTTTATTGGCTCTTCTTATTTTATTTTATTATAAGGAAGAAGAGTTTGACCAGATTATGAAAGGTTGAGCTATCTATGGATGAAAATGAAAATCAAGTCTATTCCTTTCTAATCGGGGAGGAAGAGAGTGAACTTAGAGTAGATAAATATTTATCAGGAGAGCTTTCTGATTTATCAAGGTCCTATATTCAAAAATTGTTAAAAGAGGGAAGGGTTTTTGCATCTGGGAAACCAGTGAAAGCAAACTATAAAGTAAAATCGGGGGATGAAATCAGTTTTTTTGTGCCTCCTTTAAAGGAACTATCCGTGGAACCGGAACCAATTCCTCTTTCTATTCTTTATGAGGATAAGGATTTGATTATCATTAATAAGCCGAAAGATATGGTAGTTCATCCTTGCGCCGGGCGTTATAGTGGTACGCTGGTAAATGGGCTTCTTTATCATTGTAAAGATGAGCTTTCTGGTATCAATGGAGTGCTTCGGCCTGGTATTGTACACAGAATTGATAAAGATACAACAGGGGTATTGGTCGTCTGCAAAAATGATCAAGCTCATAAATGTGTGGCGGAGCAGTTAAAGGAACACTCCATCACCCGTAAATACCGGGCTATTGTACATGGAATTTTAAAGGAAGACGGTATCATAGATGCCCCAATTGGAAGAAGTACAAGAAATCGAAAAAAGATGGCAGTGTGCGAAAAAAACGGGAAACGGGCCGTTACCCATTATCGTGTCCTAAAACATTTAAAAAAGAAATATACGTATATTGAGTGTCAGCTAGAGACCGGTCGGACCCATCAGATCAGGGTCCACATGGCAAGTATAAAGCATCCATTGTTGGGAGATACCATTTACGGACCAGCGGCAAATCCCTATCATTTAGAGGGGCAGTGTCTTCATGCCATGGTGTTGGGTCTGATTCATCCTAAGACAAAAGAATATATGGAATGGGAAGCCCCTTTGCCCCAATATTTTCAAACACTTTTATATAAACTGGACAACTAGAAAAGAACAGGAGATGGAAAGACATGAAAAAAATCGGTTTTATTGGAAGCGGTAATATGGCTTCTGCAATCATGGGAGGAATTATTAAAAAAGGTGTTTTCACACCGGAACAAATCATTGCCTCTGATCTTTCAGAAGCAGCCAGAAAAAGAGTGGCAGACCAGTTAGGTGTCTCGGTGACAGACTGTAATAAGTCAGTAGTAGAAGAGGCAGAGGTTGTTGTTCTCTCTGTGAAACCACAGTATTATGAAGCAGTAATCGGGGATATAAAAGATAGCGTTACAGTAAATCAGATTATTATAACCATTGCCCCAGGCTGGACTTTAGAGAAGGTTTTAAATCTTTTCG
>JAUNBT010000391.1 GCA_030526985.1 Lachnospiraceae bacterium
AAGGTTTGAAAAAATCATAAGATATGAGAAAACCAAAAGAAAGCCCAGATACATGGGCTTTCTTTGCGTTCTGAGAAAACAGGAATAGATAAAACGAAAAGATTGTGGTATCCTATTAATAACTGTAAAATGTATTGAAACAGAAAACTTTATGTTATTGTAGTTGTGCCAGAAACGGAGGTCTATCTATGAAAAAGAGAGTCGCGAAAGCACTCATACTGCTGTTTGTGCTGATGGGAGTGCTGCTTCCTAATATACGGGCTAAAGCATATGTAATCGTCACCAGTGGAGACTATAGCTATCGCGTTGTCAGTGAGACGGAAAAAACAGCTGAGATCTATAAATATTTGGGCAATGATACTGTCGTTACAATTCCGGAATCCCTAGACGGATACAAAATTATTGGAACCTCTTATGCCGGTATAAGTGGTGCAAGTGCCTCTGGGAATTTTGAAAAGATTACCTCAATTCATTTGCCAGATACAATGCAATATATTGGCCCATCTACATTTCTATATTGTAGTTCTTTGACAAAGATAGAGTTACCTAAGAATGTGATGTGGATTGGTGCGAATGCATTTGCACACTGTACGTCCCTGAAAGAAGTAAAGATTGCTTCCGGTGTCACGGAGATATATGGATCTTTGGAAACGGCTGATATGTGCGATACATGTTATTATGTGGAAACAGGCTCTTATGCAGAGTATTATCTGAAAAATATTGCCGGTATCGCATCGCAGCGTGTGGTAAGTAGTGGAACGGCAGTTAAAGTAACGGGGATAACCGGTAATACAGATAGCCTTACAATTAAAAATACACAGGGAACAACAGCAGTATTTCAGGCACAGATCGCACCATCTAATGCGACAAATAAACATATTACATGGACGAGCAGTGATGAAAATGTAGTGAAGATAAACGAGGACGATAACGCCTATGCAAGCGGTGAAAATTGTTTATTACAGGCAGTGGGAAGTGGAACAGCCACTGTATCTGGGGTAACAATGGATGGGAATTATACGGTTCGGTTCAAAGTGACGGTACAGCAACTGGCTACAGGAATTACGCTTAGTAATAGCAGCCTTTCTTTGACTACAGGAGAGAGCAAAGTGTTGACAGCCACAGTCACACCAGCAAATGCGGTGAATCAATCAGTGAACTTTAGTAGCAGCAATTCAACCGTTGCCGAAGTGTCATCCAATGGGACTGTAACAGCCAAAAATGCAGGAAGTGCAGTGATAACTGCACGAGTTGCCGGTGAAACACAGCCGTCAGCTACATGTACGGTAACTGTGACCACTCCACCCACGAATAGCAGTGGAACCAGTAGCGGAAGTACCAATAACACTCAACAATTAGTGGCGCAGGTAATCACAGCATCATCCAAATCTGTTGCATATAAATCAAAGCCATTTTCTTTGAATGCAAAAACGGATGGCGGCGGGAAACTGTCCTACAAATCAAGCAATTCCAAAATAGTCTCTGTTTCCGCGGCTGGAAAGGTAACCGTAAAAAAATACGGCCAGGTCAAGATTACAATCACAGCTGCCGCAAATGGCAATTATACAGCAGCAACAAAAAGTATTACAATAAAAGTAATTCCTAAGAAAATGACCTTAAAAAAGGTATCCTCATCGGGTAAGAAGAAACTGACTGCCCAATGGAAAGCAGATAAAACAGTAGATGGTTACCAGATGCACATTTCACAAAATAAGAACTTTAAGGCGGGAACCCGCCAGCAAAAGTTTAAAAAAACGAAATCTAAGATAAGCGTAATTGGATTAGAGAGTAAGAAAACGTATTACGTGAGAATCAGAGCCTATAAAAAAGTTGGAAGCAAAACCTACTATGGTTCTTGGAGCAGTGTGAAAAAAATTAAGATTAGATAGTGAATCAAGAGTTAGGTACTTGATACACATGATATACATATTCTTACAAATACAGGAGCAAGCTCTATCTTTTGGTGAGGGAACTACATTATATATTGCTGAAAATGTCATTTTGGACTTCCGTTTTTCCAAGGGAAGATAAAAAAGCATGTTTTTGCCCACAAAAATCTATAATTGTGGGCAATAGGGAATAGAAGTGCTCTCTATTGGGAAAAATATGGTTTATAAGCCACTATTTTCATAATTTCATGATAAAAAATTCCATATCGAGGGTAAAATTGAGAGGAAAATGTCTATTTGCCCGTACGAAATTTTTAACCATATTTATTGTCTCCAAGATGCTATGCATCAAAATCCTGGCTGCATTCGTTGAAAAAGTGCATAGGAGGTAGATTCCAAAATATTATGAATCTGGATACTCAGTCCCATTCGTCTCTGTTTTTCCGCGAATTCCCGCGGTGACAAACAAGCTGGTCAAAAACGGAAGATAATAATTGCCCAGGCGATAAAGGAGCATAGCTGAGCTGGCT
>JAUNBT010000392.1 GCA_030526985.1 Lachnospiraceae bacterium
CGTGCCAAAAAAGCAACATGAGAAACCAACATTTGCGTAGCCCGTTTGGAAACTATAACCGTATATTTCTCAACTGGTTTCTTCATGAGCAGCCTCCCTAATGGCATTACGCATCATGGCAGCAACCTCGCTTACAGAATAACCAACCTCGCCTCGGAGACGGTCTTCCTCTGCTGCTAACAGTTCCTCACGGAGTTTCAACATTTTTTCTCTGCGTTCATATGTTGAAATATCCATGACTACTAAATTACCTTCTCCGTTTTTTGTAAGAAAAACGGGCTCTCCGCTTTTCTTGCAAAGTTCTGCAATTTCATTGTAATTTTGCCGGATGGCGGCTGACGGACGAATATTCATATCTTCACCTCCGTTTGATAGTAGTAATATTCTAACCATATTATACTTTTATTATGCTATTTGGTCAATGAAATTCATGACATAAATTGTAATTTGTCGTGGTTTCACTGTTTTTGATTTTCATAATATGTGGAGGTTTACATAACTCAGTTTTCACAATACGGTGAACTACTCCCCTTGTCAAGGACACAATTGAAACTTTTTTTCCTAATTTTTAGTTTTTCATTGTTAGTGGATTTATTCCTGTCGTTATATATTCATAATACTCGTTTGGTGAAAGCTTCTGGAGATGCCATTGCCCTCTTTCGTTATTATAATAATCAATCCAGTCATCAATGTCTTCTTTCACCTTTTCAAAACAGTCCCAAGACTCCATTTTTTTAGCAAGTTCATCTTTCATATGACCGAAGAAGCTTTCCTGTGGCGCATTGTCCCAACAATTCCCCTTTCTTGACATTGATTGACGAAGTCCTTTGTCTTCAATTAGTTTCCGAAAACTGACGCTTGTATAATGGCAACCCTGATCGCTATGAATAAGCGTACTACTATCAAGGCTTTGGCCGTGCTTTTCAATCAACTGATTTACTGTTTCTAACACAAAATCCACCTCTAAGGATTCGCTTAATACATATGATAAAAGCTGTCTTGTAAAAGCATCCAGTATTACTGATAAGTAGCAAAATTCACTTCCTATGTGCAGATAAGTAATATCAGTTAATAATACTCTTCTTTCTCCCTGTCCTAAAAAATCACGGTTTAGAATATTATCCGAAACAACATTCGTTCGTAATGCCTTGGCCAGTTGCCTGTACGGATTAGTTTTTCTAATAGGACAAATGAGGTCATATTTTCTCATTAAACGCCGAATCTTTTTTGGATTCATTATCACGCCCATATGGTAGAGTCTCATATGAATTCCCTGGACGCCTTTGTCGTATCCTCGATAATGATACGCCTCAAGAATAGTCAGAAAGTCTTCACGGTCTTTTTTCTCACGATTCTCCCGGACTTCTTTTTTACTAATCCAATTATAATAACCAGATCGTGATATCCCTAGCAGTTCACATAGATCCTTGACTGAGATGCGATTGTCCGCTAAGGCAATTGTTGTTTCTATCAGTACACATTTCGTTGCATATACACTTGAATTTATTCTTCCTCCGGAGTCTCTAAAAACATTAGAGAAGTTTTTTTTAAAAGATCTATCTCCTGTTGCATATACTCAATCCGGTCATTCAGCTCTTCTATTGCCTTATTTGTCTGGCTTTTAGCCATCGCTGCATCCATACGTTTTTTTTCTTTTTTATTGACACGTGGATGTTGCAATCCCTTAGGTGAAGCAGCTTCTTTTTTGATAGCCTTTACTGAAGAGTATATTCTGCTTACTCCAAGCATCTCCGGATCATACCCAGCTTTCTTGAATATTTTCACTGAAGTCATCCCGGCTTTTACCTGCCTCATTACAAAAATCTTAAAATCCAGTGTGTAACTGATCTTGTATGGTGTCACTGAATATGTATAAGTATTCTTTTTTAGAATCGACACCTCTTCATTGGTAAAGCATGGTTTGCTCATATCATTGCTCCTCGTTTTCTTGAATTTAATATATCACACTACCAATGAAATGGATACAAATAGCAAACTCAAAGATATCGTGGGTAAACATTTAAGATGAATGATAGTAAGCCTTTGTTTCTCCTATCACAGGCTCCAAGCATTGTCAATAGCAAGGGCTTCGCCGGCATGAATGCCCTATTGACAATACCTTCGCCTGTGATATAGGGTGAACAAGCAGAACTTAGAGATGTTCTGCTACGCCCACTCCTAATTATTGAACTATACAGGCGCTCAAATAAAATGCTTCTCTTCAGAATATACTTTGTGAAACTTAGGGTTTAGAATAAAATATCCTGTCCACGCTATGGATTTGACCTAAAAGTATTCACAAAATTGGGAATTTTTGGTATTCTTGTGTGTCCACACTTTGGGGAGTATTATATCTTTCAAATTGTCGATTTTGGGTGAGAATCCCTCATTTAATCTAGTTTATACCCAATGACAG
>JAUNBT010000393.1 GCA_030526985.1 Lachnospiraceae bacterium
TATGCGGTTAATGTGGGAACGGGAGCAGATGTTCTGTTAGGTAGCCGGACCATAACCATAAAGGAAGCAGAAGACAAGGGCGATAACGCAGTTGCTTTGGAAAATAATCTGGAAAAAGCAACGGTATCCGGAATTGTCAACAAGAACTATACAGGAAAAGCTCAGGGCCAATCGAATATGCTGGTGAAGATTGGAAATCGAATTCTTGCAAAAAATACGGATTATAAGGTGTCTTATTCAAATAACACGAATCTGGGTACAGCCACTGTGAAAATCTCCGGAACAGGAGAATACGAAGGCAGCATCAAGAAGACATTTCAAATAAAGGTAGTCAGAAATAAGACTTATACCATAGATACTATGAAATATAAAATGTACTATCCAGCGACTGATGGAACAGGAAGAGTGGCTTTGGCCGGAACTACAAAAAGTAATGCTTCTTTGACTTCTCTGTCTGTACCATCCAAGGTGAAAATTGGCGGAAAGGTGTTTCATGTCACAGTAATCGAGAAGAAAGCATTTAAGGGAAAAACCAGATTAAAAAAAGTTGTTGTTGGTAATAGTGTAAACACTATCGGTGAGCAGGCTTTTGCCAAGTGTACTTCTCTTGCTGCCGTATCGGTTGGAACAGGTCTTCGAAGAATCAGTAAACAGGCATTTTACGGTTGTAAACAATTAAGCAGAATGACTGTGAAATCAACTCAATTGTGCCTGGTTGCATATCAGGCTATTTATAACATCAAAAAAACAGCAGTGATTGCTATCCCGGCAAAAAAACTGGCCAGCTATAAGAACGAATTCAGCAAAAGAACCGGATATAAAACTACCATGAAACTTAAGAAGAAATAGAAACGGGAGACAAGATGGTTTAAGCTTTGTAAGAGAATTGTAAATTTCATTTTTTAAACCAATTGATAACTGAAAGGTTTTATGATAGAATGAAGAACGATTAAATTTACCGAAAGAACTTGGAAGATTCTAAGAAAACAGGAGGTATTATAATAAAATGGAAAGTTATAAACAGGAATTTATTGAATTCATGATTGATTGTAATGTGTTGAAATTCGGTGATTTTGTCACAAAGAGTGGTAGAAAGACACCCTTTTTTGTGAACACAGGATTTTACAGAACCGGAGCACAGTTGCGTAAACTGGGTCAGTATTATGCAAAAGCCATTGAGGGTACTTTTGGTCTTGATTTTGATGTGCTTTTTGGACCAGCTTATAAAGGAATTCCATTAACGGTAGCAACTACTATGGCAATCAGTGAAGCATATGATAAAGATATTAAATATTGTTCCAATCGTAAGGAAGTAAAAGACCATGGCGATAAGGGAATCCTTCTTGGAAGTCCTATTTCAGATGGAGATAAAGTGGTGATCATTGAAGACGTAACCACAGCAGGTACTTCCATTCAGGAAACACTTCCAATTATTAAGGCTCAGGGAGACGTGGATCCGATTGGCTTGGTAGTGTCCGTGGATCGTATGGAACGCGGTCAGGGAGAGAAAAGCGCATTGGCTGAGATTGAAGAGAAGTATGGCTTAAAGACCACCGCAATCGTAACCATGGAAGAAGTGGTAGAACATCTCTATAATAAAGAATATAAAGGGAAAGTAATCATCGATGATACATTAAAAGCAGCGATTGATGCTTATTATGAGCAGTACGGAACCAAGTAAAGGAGGAATTTGCCATGAACGAGAAGCTTTATAAAACCGTATCACGCATTGGTGGTGGAACATTGGCAATCGGAATTATTGTCCTGGTTACCGGTATTGCAGCAGGAACCATGTTGATTATCAATGGAGCAAAATTAATTAAGAATAAATATGAAATAATGATCTGACAGTAGATTTCGTAGATCTGCTTGTCGGGTTTGATGAAGCGGAATGTTTATACTACACATAGAAATCAATGCAGAAAAAGTCACACGGGAATACTGTGTGGCTTTTTGAACTGTTAGTATGAGGATGGTATTTTGAAGAAAGAAACGAAGAAAATAATTCGTATTTTAGGAATGATTCTATTCTTGATATATATTATTATGTTGGTATATTTTCTGTTCTTTGCGGAAGGGTATGGAAGAGTGCCGGAATCAGAACAGGGGTATCGATATAATCTAGTACCTTTTGTGGAGGTGCGTCGATTTTGGAAATATCGGGAACAGTTAGGTTCTATTGCGGTATTTACAAACATTTTTGGAAATATTATCGGATTTCTTCCATTTGGATTTATCCTGCCGGTTATTACCAATCGTACACGAAGTATGTGGGTGATCGTAGCGGCTGGATTTGCATTAAGTCTTTCGGTGGAGACAGTACAGCTGATTACCAGAGTAGGAGCTTTTGATGTGGATGATCTGATTTTAAATACATTAGGAGCGTTAATCGGATATCTGTTATTTCTAATTT
>JAUNBT010000394.1 GCA_030526985.1 Lachnospiraceae bacterium
CTTTATTTGACGGCCTTAAAATTATGAATGCAGGAGAAAAATATACCTGTTTTCAGGGACAGTATCCGGTAATTATGTTGACGCTAAAGTCTGCAAAACAGCCTAAATGGGAGATGGCATACGAGAGCATCATTGATGAAATATCCGGTGAATATAAACGGCATGATTATGTCTTGAAGTGTAGCGAGCTAATCGAAGAAGATAAGGAAAAATACCGTGCGATACGTGGAAGGCGAGCAAAGGATGTTGACTATGCAAAGGCATTAGCATTTCTTTCAGAGTGCCTGTTTCAATATCATAAGAAAAAAGCAGTGATATTGATTGATGAGTATGATGTTCCTTTGGAAAATAGTTATTATAGCGGATTCTACGATAAAATGATTGGGTTTATTCGTTCTTTGTTCGAATCTGCCCTAAAGACCAATCCATATCTGGAGTTTTCTGTGATTACAGGATGCCTTAGAATTAGTAAAGAATCGGTATTCACTGGTCTGAATAACTTAAAGATGATATCGATTTTAAGCGATGATTATGACGAATACTTTGGGTTTGTAGAAGGTGAAGTCAGGGAAATGCTCCGATTTTATGGCAGAGAGCAAAAGATGGATACGATGAAAGAATGGTACGATGGATATCAATTTGGAGAGACGGAAGTTTACAATCCATGGAGTGTCATTAATTATACAGAGAGGTTATATACGAATGAAAATGCTTTTCCAACTGCAGCATGGAGCAATACCAGTTCGAATAGCATTGTCAAAGATCTGATTGTCCGGTCATCGGAAGAAACCCGGTCAGAGATTGAGGCCTTGGTAAAAGGAGAAGAGATTGAAAAAAAAGTACATGAGGATATTACTTATGACGACATTTACGCTTCAGAAGATAATCTCTGGAATTTTCTGTTCTTTACCGGCTACCTTAAGAAAACCAACATGAGGATGGATAATATAAACCGATACGTGACAATGGCTATCCCGAATAAGGAGCTTTTATATATTTACGAAAATACAATTGAGAGCTGGTTTCGCGAGCGGGTGAAAATGCAGAATTTAGATACATTATATCAGGCGATGCTCCATGGCGATGTGGAAAACTTTCAGATTGAACTGAGCCGACAGCTGCAGTTCACGATTAGTTACATGGATAGCCGGGAATCTTTCTATCATGGATTTCTGTTAGGCCTATTTGCTAATCTCACTCAATATTTACGAAAGTCGAACAGGGAGTCAGGACTTGGAAGATATGATATTTTGGTGTATAGCCATGACTTGTCCACTGTTCCGGTAATTATAGAGTTAAAGGTTGTGGACAAATACAGAGATTTAGATGCTGCTTGTGAACAAGCCTTAAACCAGATTAGAGAGAAAGAGTATAGTCAGGATTTGGCAGAAGAAGGGTATCAGGAAGTAATATGGTACGGTATGGGATTTTATAAGAAACAGGTGCGGGTGCATATGGAGAGATGTTCTTGCCTTTGTTAAAAATAGCCAGATTAAAGCTGGCGGTGAGTATGCAGGAGAACGAGGTGTTGTGCTATGATAGGAAAATGGACACGAAAAAAAGAACGAATGAAGGAACAGAAAACCAAACAGGAAACAGAGACGGTGGAAGG
The DNA here is from genome assembly GCA_030526985.1 of Lachnospiraceae bacterium. Classification (GTDB taxonomy): domain Bacteria; phylum Bacillota; class Clostridia; order Lachnospirales; family Lachnospiraceae; genus SIG292. Next base: position 1,613 of record JAUNBT010000394.1, read on the forward strand.
CCAAAAGAAGCAGCAAAAAAAAGAAACAGAGACGGAAATCTCTGTGGAAGAATATACAGAGCTCTTTTTTTCAGGGGAGGAGGATGTGCAGCTGCCGATGACAACGGAGATGTTTAATCTGGCAGCAGAATATAAACGGCTGATGTTCTTTTACGAAGCAGGAATCGACCAGATTGTTGCAAAATTGCAGATTTTAAATAAGGAATTTCAGTTAAATAATGATAGAAATCCAATTGAGAATATTCAGTATCGTGTAAAATCAATTGAGAGCATCCAAAAAAAGATGGAGAAGATGGGAGTGCCGCTTACCAGACAGAATATTGTCAATTGTCTTCATGATGTTGCCGGAGTTCGAATTATCTGCCCTTTTATTAAGGACGTATATCAGATGGGGAAAATGCTTCTAGAGCAGGACGATATTACTTATGTGAAAATGAAGGATTATATCCGGGAGCCGAAAGCCAACGGTTATCGGAGTCTCCATTTAATTGTAACAGTGAATGTGTTTTTTTCGAACTATAAAGCAAAAGTTCCGGTCGAATTACAGTTGCGCACGATTGCGATGAACTGCTGGGCGAGCTTAGAGCACCAACTGCGATATAAAAAAGATTTTCCAACATCGGAAGAACGTCATAAAGAATTGAAAATCTGTGCAGATATGATGGCAAGTGCCGATGAGAGAATGCAAAGGCTGGCAGATGAACTGCCGGGATTTTAAGTTTATTCAGCAAGTTTTTAAATAGCAGCTATTTTGAGTACAATTGATTCTTAGATTCTTATAAAAAAATCGATTCTTATAA
>JAUNBT010000395.1 GCA_030526985.1 Lachnospiraceae bacterium
AATCAACACCACTTGGTTTGATAACAAAAAGTCCTTTTTCACGATCAATTCCGCTTACATTTCCCCATGTAAATGTAACTAATCCATGTTTTGGAAGCTGCATATTTGCCTCGTATACTTCTTTTTTTAACTGTTCTAACATATTTATTTCTCCTGGTATGATGTAGTCATAGACAAATAACAGTCTTCTACATCATTATTTAATCTATATCAGAGTTGGTAAGAGGATTCTCCTCTGAAGTTCAATCCAACTGATGATACGTGTATAAGTTACATACTTTGTTGTATGTTTATTCACTCCTAGACTTTGTCTTTTACATAAGGTATTATTTTCCATTGGATAGGGAAAACGACGTGTTTCTCCTAGGGAGCTGGCTTATTGTCCAGCAATACCCGTAAACTAAGACAGTCATTCCATCAATGAAAATTTATGTTTTAGGCTGGTTGGGAGCAATTAAGCTATACCCGTATTACGCGCCAGGTAGTGTATTCATTGTTTTTATGGAACCCTATCGGAAGGAGCTTTCAATGTACAACAAATATTTTATTTCCGTCGGTATTGATGTTGGTTCTATTTTCAGTTTCATGACCATCCTTGCACCTGACGGTTCTGTAATCCAGAAACCTTTCAAGATTACACATAACAATCCGGATTCCCTCGAAAAAGCTGTTTCTGCAATTAAAAAAGCAGAAGAGCTGTATTCTTTAGAAAGTCACACCTTTCTGGAATCCACTGGGATCTATCATTTCCCACTCTTCTGCTATCTTGTTGATTGTGGTTTACATGTCTCCATAATCAATCCTATTATTACACATTCTTCTAAGAATGGAAATATCAGAAAAGTAAAAAATGATAAAATTGATTCTAAAGGTATTGCTAAGTTAGGTCTATCTGATGATATTCCTATCTCTCAGTTCCCAGCAAAGCTGGTTCTGGAGATTCGCAGCCTTACCAGAAAATATTATGATCTGACCGATGAACGGGCATCTCATATCAATAAACTGAAGGGTGACCTGCATACTGTGTTTCCACAGTATCTTGATATCTTTTCAGATATCACTGGCAAAACATCAACTATGATTCTTCGCCAGTATGGCACACCTGATAAAATACTTCGTGGTCATAAGAAGACCATGATTGAAAAGATAGCAAAGCTCTCCAGAAAAGGTCTTTCAAAAGCTACAGAACGTTATGAAAAGCTCTGTGCTGCAGCAACAGCTGCTAAAACCTTTGGTTGTCAGATAGATAGTATATATTTCAACATTTCTCTGACTCTGGATATTATTGAAAAACTTGATTCTGCTCTGGATTCTATTATGCAACGCATTCAGCAGTTGGTAACTTTCAATAAAGACGAAAAGTTTATCCACCAGATCAGATTGCTTAGCACAATTAAGGGTGTAGGCTTTTTAACAGCTGTTACCATCATGTGTGAAATCGGCGATTTTGCATCATTTCGTAATCCAAAACAGTTATTCGCCTACTTTGGTCTTGATCCAGAAGTAAACGAGTCTGGTAAATTCGTTGGTACTCAGTTACATATGAGCAAACGTGGTTCCAGAATCGCCCGTCGTGCTATTTTTGCAGTAGCACTTGCCTCCATTCGTACAAAGCGTAATGGAGAAGGTATTAATCCCTATCTTCGTAAATACTATGAAGAAAAATCAGGGCAAAAACCAAAGATGGTTGCTCTTGGAGCAGTTATGCACAAAGTATGCAACATCATCTTTGCTGTTCTTCGTGATGAAAAAGAGTTTGAATTACGTTCACCTGAAGAACATCGCAGGCAATACCAAAGACCTGCACTGCAGGCTGCATAAACATTCATCCTGCATAATCTATAATCATCAATAAAGCGAAAATCTGACGATTTACGTTTATTAAAGTTACACATTTTTAGGTTTCAAAAAACAATGAAAAAGTTCTAATTTTTATCATTTAGTCCTTGACTATAACTAGCTGGTCTTACTTTGCTTTCGTGATTGCATCTTTTCCAATATCACGATGTTCAATCTTAATTCCATAGTCCTGTTTGTCTTCCAGGAATCGATACAATTCATTGGCGAGTGTAACGGAGCGATGCTTGCCGCCCGTACATCCAATGGCGATGACCAGCTGATGTTTTCCTTCCAGAATGTAATTCGGAATCAGAAATTCTACCATATCTGTCAATTTATTCAGGAACTCATGAGCCTTTTCATTATCCATAACATAGTCTCGGACTTCCTGATCATTTCCACTTTTCGGTCTTAAATCTTCTATATAATATGGGTTCGGTAAAAATCGCACATCAAATACAAGGTCTGCATCACTTGGGATTCCATACTTGAACCCAAAGGATAAAACGGTTACATAAATGTTTTTCAATTCTTTTCCTTCAATAAAGATCTTGCTGAGCTCCTGATT
>JAUNBT010000396.1:0-988 GCA_030526985.1 Lachnospiraceae bacterium
TACGAGTTGGAGTCGCTTAGTAAATGAAAATGGATCATCAAATAATGGACAAAAATCAGGTGGTAGTTTTGGTATTGGGAAATCAGCTGCATTTGCATGTTCAGATTTAAGAACAGTTTTTTATTCGTCGTTGGATACTAAAAAAATAAAATCAAATTTTGGCGTTGCAAAATTAGTATCATTTAAAGATCAAAGTATGGGATGGACAACAGGAGTAGGGTATTATTCTGAGGACGAAAAATTTGTAGCAATCCCTGATTTTGCAACATTTACATCTGATTACATACGTGAAGATACTGGGACGGATATATATATATTAGGAATGCATAAATCATCAGACTTTAAAGAGTCGTTTATTCAAGCTGTTTTATTAGATTTTTTAGTTTCTCTTGTGAAAGGTAAATTGATTGTGAAAATACAAGATGAACAGATTGATAAAGACTCCTTACCCAAATATATGGCTCAATTAAATCCATATCAAAGTGAAGAGATAAAAGCTTTATTAGATTATTATCATATCCTCACCTCCAATGATCCAACGATTATAAAGATACCTTTGGATTCGAAAAAATATGGAAAAGAATATGGAATTTCTGATGGTGAATGTACATTGTATCTTCAGGAATCAGAAGGATATAACAGGAAAATTTTGATTACTAGAAGTGCTGGGATGCGTATATTCGAACAAAACCGTATTAGTGGAAGTATTGAATTTTCAGGGATATTAATGATTGATGGAATGAAAATGAATGAAACATTTAAGACAATGGAAGTTCCATCTCATGACGCGTGGGAACCAGGAAGGTGTAGAGGCGAAGAAAAATTATACACCGCTATTTTCACTGGATTAAAAAGATATATGAAAGAGATGGTTCGAGATAATTTTGGTAAAGTGAATTCTAATGTTATAGATGCTATTGGAGCAAGTGACTTTTTGCCAGATAAAATAAAAGAAAATGAAGATGGAAAGGCTATGCTGGAAAGTTTA
>JAUNBT010000396.1:998-2404 GCA_030526985.1 Lachnospiraceae bacterium
ACTAGAATAAAGAAGCTGTTAGGAAAAACTGTTGAACCGGCGAAGACAAAATCTAAAGCCATAGATATTGTTAAAGTGAAACCCGATGGAGAAGATGGTGGTGGGAGTGGACCAGGGCATCGAGATGGACCTGAACCAGGACCACATCCTGGGCCAGGACCTGAACCGGGAACAAATCCAGGTTCTAATTCTGGAGGAAATGAACCAGGAGATACCACTAAGTATAAAGAGATAAAAGTAAAAAAACGACTAGTATGTAAAGATGCAGCAGACGGAAAATATTTATTGAATTTCATTGCACCTTCGACAGCATCAAAAGGGAAATTAGAATTCAGTTTATCTGGGGAGCAAAGTGATTTTGATTTACCATTGTTGAATGCTAAGATAATCTCGTCAGGAACAACAAATATTGAGCGAATCATGGGTAATAAGATATATATAAATGATTTGAAAAAGGGTGAACAAATGAAGATTGAAGTAAGTGTTGATTTTGATTCATATTGTATGATGGAGGTGGATTATTATGCGAATAAAAAATAGACTTTCACCATATCCCATTCTTGATAATTTCGGGGATGATTACATTAATTCGTCCTTTCTAGTTGACTATGAGGTTTCCACACAGTTCGCAGAGGTATATGGAAAACTTATTTTTGCTCTAGATAATAAAGATATTCAAGATTTGATTGTGAATGGGCAAGCTGAATACGTGGCCCATGTAGAATGCCCTTCGACGTGTTATCGTGTTGCTTATTCTTCAAATGAACCAGAGATAGAATTTAAAATGGATGTATCTAATGTTTCTAACGTAATAGAAATTAGAACGTTTGTTACTTTGAAACAAGATATAATAGGATTTTCTTCTTCAAAATTCCATCCCGATTATGAAGGACAGATATTTAATCTTGCGGCTCATCAGATTATTGCGATTGGAACTGCAAAGAATTTTGACATACAGAAGGATGATAGAGATTTGGATTCTTTACCTTCAATTTTGCGTATAGTAAAAATGGAAGATAAGAAAAAAGGAAGTTTAAGTGTTGATACCGATGGAGATGATCATGTTGTAGTAGGATTATCCAATGAGGTATTTGATTTGTATGCAAGACTTGGAAAAAGTACATTTAAATCCACTGCATTTAGTTTGGTATTATTACCGGCATTGGTTATTGTTCTCCAAAGAATGTGCCACAACAGGGATGACGAAGCTTACACATCTATGCACTGGTATCATGTTATTCAGAACATGTTGAAAATAAATGGATATAGCATTGAAGATTTAAGCATTGAGAATGATTCTTTACTGACTATATGTCAATCTATTTTTGCAGATCCAATTGAAAGAAGTTTCAAAGAACTTGATATTTGCAGTGAAAGGATGTGACGAAATGAAACTGAATTATATT
>JAUNBT010000397.1:0-1155 GCA_030526985.1 Lachnospiraceae bacterium
GAACCGAATCCAATTCGCGTTAAAAACATTTTCATTTGTGCTGGAGTCGTATTTTGCGCCTCGTCCAAAATAATAAATGCATTATCCAAAGTTCTACCACGCATATAAGCCAGTGGTGCAACTTCAATCAATCCCCGTTCCATATTTTTAGCAAAACTTTCCGAGCCCATAATCTGATAAAGTGCATCATATAACGGTCTTAGGTATGGATCTACTTTGCTTTGTAAATCTCCAGGCAAAAACCCCAGTTTTTCCCCGGCTTCAATTGCCGGCCGGGTTAAAATAATACGACTGACTTCTTCATTTCGAAATGCTGTTACTGCCATAGCCATGGCCAGATACGTTTTTCCAGTTCCTGCCGGACCCACACCAAATACAATCATTTTATTACGTATAGAATCCACATAGCTTTTCTGTCCAAGCGTTTTTGGTTTAATAGGTCTTCCCTGTATAGTGTGGCAAATACAATCTTTATCTATTTCCACAAGAGACTTTTCCTTATTATCCATAGTAAGGGATAATGCATAATTTACATTTTGTGTTGTGATTAAATTCCCCCTCTGAGATAATGTGATTAATTGCTCGAAAAGCCGTTTTGCGCATTTTGTGTCATTTTCATTTCCAAGAATTTTCAAATGTCCATCTCTACTAATAAGTGTAACATTCAAAGTTCTCTCAATTGATTTTAAATGTTCATCAAACTGTCCAAATACATTTTTTTCGTGTTCTACCGGTATATCAATTTGTAATTCAACTATGCCATTACTCATTCGCCAGTGTCCTTTCTTTCAAATCCTGCATAACCACAGGAGATTGTATTCCTATCTCATCAAGGACTACAATTTTTCCAATGCTGTTACAGGAATTCTCTTTCATTGTTATTTTAACATTATTTTCAATAATTTTCATCCTTTTTTCTGACAATTTCTTCATGAATGAAATTAATTCTTCGTCTGCAATAGCGATTGCTTCTTTTTTTGTATAAAAAGCTGTATCAATGATATATTCTCTTTTTTCTTTTTCCTCTAATTTTAGTGGAAGAATAAAATTTTCCGTAAGACGAAGTTCCTGAATGAAGGTTTTTTCATCATAGTGGGCATATCTTTGCAAAAATAAATTAGGAGTAAAACGATAATCCAAAAACTGCAAAGCCCA
>JAUNBT010000397.1:1165-2397 GCA_030526985.1 Lachnospiraceae bacterium
TTTTTTATAGTTTCGTGAAAAGGAATTATTATAGAGAATTTCTCTTTGTATAAGAATATCACCATCTGCAGCAACGTAATCTTTTCGGATTAATTCCTGATTGTCATCCAATAACTCTATTTCTCCTTTAATTATAATATCTCCTTTTTGACAAAAATCACCTACTTTTAATACTGGAGTTCCTTTTCTTACAATCATATGCACGATACGTCCACTTTCATCCGCAATCAAATCACTGGGGACGAAGTTTTTTTTCAGTTCAACTCTCTGATCCACATTTTCTTGAATCAAAATAAACAGGCGTGTTCCTTTAATTTTTGTGGAAACCCACACCATCTCTGGAAATTCTTCCCTCAATCGGGAAGCAACTTCACTGCACTTGATTCTATTTCTAGGAATACCATGTTCAATCTGTAGTTCCGACAAATAATTCATAATACTATCGGTTGAATATTTATGATTTCCTTCAATATGAATATTCCAAATACGCGTAGAACAAAGGAACAATAAGCAAATACAGCAAACGATACCTATAAAAAAAGCCTTTCTTTTTTTATGTTTCATAAAAAAGAAGGGCATTCCTGTTTTTTTTACTATATGAATTCCAGCTTTGGATTTTCTGCAAATCGGCTGTAATCGAAAAAAAGAATCCACATCCATTTCCATTTCATAAACTCCATCTTTATGAACCACATCATAAAGAGAAATTCCGTGGAATGCACAAAGTTTTAGAAAGCGCTCCGGTTCTTTGCTTTCCAGACGAATACGAACGAATCCTTTTAAAAAACGCATCAGCTGTCCCATACATTACCCCTCCGATGAATCACTTACGAAAACAATCTCTTTTACATAACCGGAAATCTGCATTTCATCTTCTGTGTAAAAAGAAATAATAAGGGACTTACCAAAAACATGAAGCATTCCCTGTCTTGTCAATAATTGTATGGTATTTGGAGTATATTCATATAGACCGCGATAATTTTCTATGGTAAGTCTGGAATTTCCTATAATTGTAATTAAGGTATCACCAAATGCAAGATCTCTAGGGATATCCATACTTGAGGCAAACTGTTCCTTCATGAAGTGAAGTCTTTGCTCCATATATTCCCCTTGTTTTCTTACTATTCTATGTATCTATTCCTCAAAATATGTATTTTCATTAAAATAAAATCATAGAAAACCACAACACCGTATTGCCACCGAGACTATAAGTCATTTGATTTTGCTCCACT
>JAUNBT010000398.1 GCA_030526985.1 Lachnospiraceae bacterium
ATATGCAATATTTTAGCAAATGAGATGATTTTATCGCAAAGGACTATAGGAGATGTTTTTAAGTTTGTTACAGATTATACCATTGCAGAATATGTTGGATTGAGAAAACTTGAACACATTTATACTTATTGGAAAAATTGCGATTGTTCATTAGAAACAGCTGCTAGTGAATATGGTTTTTCGGAGTACAGTAGCTTTTATAGGAAGTTTAAAAAAAGGACTGGAGGATCTCCAAAAGATATGCCACAAGAAGAAGTCGAAAAAAAATTGATCAAGCCTTTCTATTTGTATAGAGGTGAAGAAGCACGCTGTGAAAATGTTGTAAACACATACCATGCCGAAGCACAAAAAATCACCATTGACCAATACGATCAGTTTGAAACAATGCAGAATTATCAATCAATATACGGATTTGATAAAGAGGAAATGATTTACTTATATGATTTAAATCAGAAATACAATGTGTCGCTAGACAACCTCTCGGAATGCAGAATAGTAGAAAAAAGCAAGGAATTTGAAACAGGAGAATGCTGGCTAGTTGATATGTATAAAGCCAATCAATCCGATAAAGCAGATGAAATCATATTATGTGAAGACAGTGTGATAAAAGCAATTAGCTTTAACGAGGATTTTCATTTGGATTTCATAGAAGCCTACGTTTACGCAAGATGTGGATTTGAATATAAAATGCTTGTCTTAATGAACAAACATGAACTTTATCCAATAGAGGTTGCAAAATTTAAAGAGGAACTCGACATGTGGGGGTTGACGTTAGATGATGTTGATGATGATTATTGTGATTTGTACTTTAGGGTAAATGATTTGGATTTTAATTACTATAACTATTTGAATATCAAAAAAATCGCAAATGACAACGGATTTGATCTTATAAAAGATTTTGACCCTATAGAACTAGTTCCTGATAATCATGCAAGTGGGTCACTATACTGGGTAGAAAATATCGAATTTCAAATTGAAATAAAAAATGAAGAGGAAAAGTCTATTACTCATATGATGACACAAGGGTTAGAAGCATTAGATGACCCAGATCCAATTGAAACAATGCTAGATGAATTAGCATATGAGCGAGGTGAAGATGTTTAGGGAGCTTTTATTTTGGAGTACAGTGGATTATATGGCTTTGTTAAATTTGACGATTATTCCGGTATATTGTACAATTACATTAAATTATTTGCTATATGAGGAGGGATTATTATGAAGAAAAAAATATTTTTAGCGGGGTTAATTGCATGTATGCTATTTGTGTTATGCGGTTGTACACAAACCGTTGAAGACACCAAAATGACTTTAGATCTTAACGGAATAGGTGAAAGAGAAGGTGTATATACCGGGGAAGTAAAAGAAGAACTTCCCAATGGGGAAGGGAAATTCATTACAGAAAATGAAGAAGGTGTTGAATGGTACTATGAAGGTTCTTGGGTAAATGGACAAATGGAAGGCACTGGTTGTCAAGTATGGGATGAATTGGGGCAAAAGCATGAAGGGAATTACAAAGATAGCCATTATGAGGGTAAAGGAAAGTGGTATGAAAATGATGTGCTTATCTATGAAGGGAATTTTGTAAACGACCTTTATGACGGAAAAGGAAAACTATTGAACGCTAATGGGGATACTGTCTACGAAGGTAAGTTTAAAGCAGGAGTACCTACTAATCAAGATGCTGTCAGAAATTCAGCAAAGAGTGTTTCTTTTGATGATCTTGCAAGAGATGAAATGGCATATTATGGTGATATAGTATCTGTATCGGGCGAAATAATTCAAGTTTTGGAAGGTGAAGACGGATATGCCGAATACAGATTGGCACTTAATGATGATTGGAGCGATGTAGTCTTTCTTTCATATCAAAGACCTGAAGGTGAGGTGCGAATAATCGAAGGAGATGTTATTACCATATATGGAATATCTACTGGTTTGTATACTTACGAAAGTACATCAGGAGCAGATATTACTGTCCCATATGTTAATATGCTGTGTAGATAATTATATATGCGGAGCAACTGTTACATAAAAGAATTGAATATATAAAAAGAATTGATTTCCTAAAAACTGGTTATTGAAGTTTTGAAATAGTTTAGTTAATTTATAAAAAATAAGTTGATATTGAGAGTGAATCTGAGTATAATATATTTAAGAGAAGTCCTTGTGGCTTCTAACAGTAGGTATATCTCGACCTTTAACTGAGACAGTTATGAGTGGGCGTATCTCAGCCCTGAGTGAGACCGTTAGAAGTGAGTGTTTCGCCACTCGGAGTGCGAATCTAACAGTGGGGCGGTGGAAATCGCCTCACTTTACATATGGGGGATAATAAAATGGCAATAAAATTATATGAAGTTAATCCTGAATACATAAACTATCTTATTCCATAT
>JAUNBT010000072.1 GCA_030526985.1 Lachnospiraceae bacterium
AATAACGTTAAAAATCTTAACGCACATTTAAGGTAACCCTATTATAGTATCTTGGGGCGGCTTTCGTCAACTGTTCTCGGAAAAAAGAATGGAAAATCAATTATTTATTGACAGACAAAACTCTGAAAAAATGCACAATATACTTCTTGTAAAATTGAAAATTATTGTGGAAAAAGGATATTCTGACGAGAAAAGAACGAAAAAGATTGACAAATAAAAAAATGGAATTTAATATAAAATAGACAAATAAAACCAGAGAGTATAGGAAAATCTGGATGATGAAGGAGGAAATTATAAGATGAAGAAAAAATTAACCGCGCTTTTCTTAGTTCTTGCAATGGTTGCTACATTCTTTGCAGGATGTGGAAACTCAGGAAGTACAGACGAGGCAGCAAGTACAACAGGTGCAGGGGAGCAGACAACCGCTGCAGCAGCAGAAGGAGAAACATTAGAGGCTACAGAGGTGAATCTGTTTATTGCTGCTAGCTTAGAGGATGCATTTAAAGAGATTATCCCTCTTTACAATGAGACACAGCCGAATGTAACAATTACATACAATGCTGACAGCTCAGGAACATTGATGACTCAGATTCAGGAAGGATATGAATGTGACATTTTCTTCTCTGCTGATACAAAGCAGATGGATACTTTAGAGCAGGACGGACTTGTTGTTGATGGTCAGAGAAAAGATTTATTGAACAACGAAGTTGTTGTAATCGCAGGAAAAGATAACGGAACAAAAGTTACAGGGCTTGCTGATATGAATAAAGCAGAGAGTATTGCTTTAGCAGATGGAAGCGTACCGGTTGGAAAATATACAAGAACCGCTATGGTAAATGCAGGTATCTTAGATGAGACAGACGATCCTTCTGCAATTACAACACAGGATATCATGGACAAGCTTGGTACAGAGATCAACGAATGTGCAAACGTAAGTAAAGTAAAAGAAGCAGTAAAAGAAGGTTCCTGTGAGGTTGGAACAGTATACTACACAGATGCTTATTCTGTATTGGAAGACGTTGATATATTAGAGCACATCAGCAAAGATTTAACTGGAGATATTGTATATCCTGTTGGTCTTATTAATAATACAGAGGCAGATGAGCTTCAGAGCCAGGCAGCAGCTGATTTCTATGAGTTTATCCAGTCAGAACAGGCTCTTGCTGTTTTTGAAAAATACCTGTATACTATTAATCAGTAAATAACGAATCAGGAAACAATAGGAGGAAAATAGAATGGGAGAGATTATTGCCGGACTGGACTGGAGTCCGCTGTTCATATCTTTAAAGACAGGAGTCGTGGCGACAATCTTCTCTTTTTTCCTCGGAATATTCGCAGCCAGAAAAACATTAAAAGCCGGACCGAAGATGAAGGCCTTAGCGGATGGGATTTTAACCCTTCCGCTTGTCCTTCCTCCTACTGTAGCCGGCTTTTTTCTCTTATTATTATTCAGCAGAAAACGTCCGCTGGGTATTTTTTTATATGAGAATTTTGATATTAAGATTGTCCAGTCCTGGGCGGGCTGTGTGATTGCAGCATCTGTAATTGCATTTCCATTAATGTACCGAAATGCCAGAGCGGCCTTTGAACAGGTGGATGTGAATCTGGTCTATGCAGGAAGAACGCTTGGAATGAAAGAGTGGGAGATTTTCTGGAAAGTCATTATTCCGACGGCAGGACCGGGGATTGCATCCGGCACGATTTTGACCTTTGCAAGGGCCCTCGGTGAGTACGGTGCGACTTCTATGCTGGCAGGAAATATTCCGGGAAAAACGGGAACGATATCGCAAAAGATTGCCATGGTAATTCAGGACGGTGACTATGCGACAGCCGGTGTCTGGGTTGTCATTATAATGTTGATTGCCTTTTTCATCGTTTTTGCCATGAATCTGTTCTCTGCAAGAAAGATTAAAACAGTAAAACGATGGTAGAAAAATGCACAGGGAGACGAAACAATGGCGGTTGAAGTAGATATTAAGAAAAATTTTGGAAGCTTTTGTCTTTCCATGAAATTCAAATCAGAGGATAACCGAATCGGAATTTTAGGAGCCTCCGGCTGCGGAAAAACAATGACGCTGCGCTGTATTGCCGGAATTGAGACACCGGATGAGGGACGGATTGCCATCGGTAATCAGGTGTTTTTTGATTCAAAAAAGAAAATTAATCTTCCGGCAAGGGATAGAAATATCGGCTATCTATTTCAGAATTATGCCCTTTTTCCGAACATGAATGTTGAGACTAACATCGGGATTGGGATTCGGGAAAAGGGAGCGAAGAAGCAGGAGAAGGTGAGAGAATTGATTCGCCGCTTTGAGCTTCATGGTCTGGAAAAACGATACCCGTCTGAGCTTTCCGGTGGACAGCAGCAACGGACAGCATTAGCAAGAATTCTGGCCTGCGATCCAGGTATGATTCTTCTCGATGAGCCATTTTCTGCACTGGATGGATTTTTAAAGGAGAATCTTCAGGAGGAAATGCAGGAGACGTTAAAAGATTATCCGGGAAATGTACTTATGGTATCCCACAGCAGGGATGAGATTTATCGTTTCAGCAAAAGACTTCTTATTATGGATCAGGGAAAATGCCTGATGGAGGGAAATACAAGGGAGATCTTTAAACATCCTGTAAAAAGGGAGACGGCAAGACTGACCGGTTGTAAAAATATTGCCAGTATAAAAAAGACCGGTGAATATGAGATTTGGGTTCTGGATTGGAATTTGTCTTTAAAAACGGCAGAACCGGTAACGGATAAGCACCAGTATGTGGGAATCCGTGCCCACGATTTGTCTGAATCCCAAAAAGGAGAGGAAAATACCTTTCTTATGGAAGCGGCAGGAGAAACACGGGCACCTTTTGAGAAAGTGTATCATCTGGTGAGAGTGGAAGATGGATTGGAAGAGCAGGGGAATGAAAAGGAAAACTCGAATCATCCGGGAAGTAAGTTGTCGAACAAATTATGGTGGAAGATACCAAAAAATATAGAACAGGCAGAGGAACAGGAGACATTTCCGAAATACATGATGTTTCCGAAGGAGAAATTATTACTGTTAGAGTAGTAATTTTGTTTTTTGGATAAGCATGGATAAAAATATGTCCATATGTCCACGTGGAGTTTTTGCAGATATATCGTCAGTACTCTGCGCCAATTTTAAATTCACTTACATTAGATACTTGAAAAAGTGCCCAGAATACTGGGCACTTTTATTAATGATTTGAACTTAGTTTGAAATTGTTCTGTTTTTTATCGCAATGTAAATACTGCATGTGAGATAGGCAGAAATTAATATTTCTAGGTGGCAGGTGTCAGTAGTAACAATAAATTGGCGATAATGGATAATGTAAAGTAGAAGAAGCGTAATGATTATCCCACCTATAAAGGACAGCAAATATTTTGCTTGTCTTTTTATATTTATCAGGATGAAAAAAAGAAGCAGGACAAAGGGAATGGAAAGAGACAATTTTTCTAATAGGTATAGTTGGTAGGGATACATTCCATGATGGTAGGAATCCACACAGAAGTTACTCAAAACAGGAATAAAAATCACTGTGTATAAGGGTGTAATAAATGTTATAATAAGAATTAATAAGATTGATTTGAATTTTTGCATGGGGAGCTCCTTTCACTTTGTATATTACGATATTATAATACGAAAAAAGAGGAAAGTCAATATTTTGAGTTTCTTTGAATGTTTTTAACAGTTCTGAATAGTAGCTTATTCGTCAGGTGGATTCTAGGAGGGAGTAATTAGAATGGATAGAAGTGGAAAAATAATATTATATCATGGTTCAAAAGCAGGGATACAGGGCAGGATTGCTCCGATAAGTCGAAAGAGATGCGATTTTGGAAAAGGATTTTATATGGGAACGGAGCGGACACAGCCACTTACATTAATTTGTAATTATCCGAATGCAAAATTATATACGTTAAGTGTAGATTTGTCTGGACTTAACGTACTTCATATGGAAGTCGGTCTAGAGTGGGCATTATTAATAGCTTATAATCGTGGTAAGATGGAATCAGCAAAAGGAACAAAAATTTATGATAGATTTACAAAGTATGGGAAGAATTGTGATGTGATAGCCGGTTCTATTGCAAATGATAGAATGTTTGTCGTATTAGATCGTTTTTTCAACGGAGAAATAACGGATACAGCATTGATTCATAGTCTTTCGGCGTTGAAGTTGGGGATGCAGTATGTAGCTGTGAGTCAAAAAGCCTGTGAGAAGATAAGAATAGTGGATGAGAAAACAATTGGAAAAGATGATCGGTATAAATTGAAGCAGATGAGTGAGGAAAACCGCTCTAAAGGTATTGCGTTGGCAGAAGATATATGTCGGAGATATCGTAGAGAAGGTCGTTTCTTTGATGAAATAATAGAGGCAGGTGAATGAGTATATGAAACTTACATTGGAGAAACGTCAATTATGTGATATACAAGGACGTTTATTTGAATTGGCTTTAAAAAATGGATATGACTGTCCTCAATTTATAGAATGCTTTATGAACAGCCGTGCGGCAGCTGCTTTGGATGATGTATATGATCGCTTACAATGGGCAGGTGAGGAGTATATTTTGGAAGAATTAGAGGACGAGACAGGTGGATTAAAAAAAGCGGGAACAAGCTATGGCAGAGAAGTGATGTATTGGACAGGATATATCTATCGATATTGGCATTACTATACAAAGGAAAGCAGCAGAGAGATATACAAAATTGCAGATGCAGAGCGTATGAATGATACCTGGATGGGATTTCATACGCTGGATGTGGAGATGGCGATTGAGAACCTGAAGGAACTTGGCAGGTAGCATCATAAAATGTTAAGAAAATATTTTGTGATTTCATATATTTCGTAATATTTCTGTGATATAATGAGTTGTAATTAAAAAAATATTGATTATGGAAAAAACAACGAATTGATTGATAGAAAGATAAAGGGAATGTAGATGAGTATGAGAAGAGCAGAGGAAAGACTGGAAGGTATTTTAAAATTTCAACGAAGAAAATGGAGCAGGATTCTGGTGATACTGTTTGCGATAGCCGGTATGGCATCCCTTTTCCATGAACCGGTGCAGGCATTTACAGCCTGGTCGAAAGAAAATGGAGTCTTTGTCAATAATACTGGAAGTACAATTGTTGGGGCAACAAAGAAAGGGATTGATGTAAGCCGGTATCAGGGGACAATTGACTGGGATACCGTTAAGACGACAGATGTGGAATTTGTTATTATTCGCTGTGGATATGGGAGTGATCTTACATCGCAGGATGATCCACAGTGGCTGAATAATGTAGAAGCATGTGAAAGATTAGGAATACCATATGGTGTATACCTGTATTCCTATGCAGATACTACGGCGAAGGCAAAAAGTGAGGCGGCCCATGTGCTTCGATTGATTCAGGGGCGGAAGCTTTCTTATCCGGTTTATTATGATATTGAAGATGATTCCCTGCTTTCTTTGTCAGTAACAGCTCATGCGCAGATTGCAAAAACATTTTGCGATACAATAGAAGCGGCTGGATATGAGACGGGAATTCATTCGTTTCGAAACTGGTTTAATACAAAGCTTACGGACAGCTTTTTTGATACAAAGACAAGATGGGTGGCAGAGTATGCTTCTACCTGTACTTATCAGGGAACCTATGGCATGTGGCAATGCACCGACAGCGGCTCTGTAGACGGAATTTCTACAAAGGTTGATATCAATTTCCTTATGACAGAGGCTCCTTCAAAAGTAAATCTGAAAGTTCAGTCCACTGCCTACAATAAGCAAAAGCTTACATGGGGAAAAGCTTCGGGGGCGACGGGATATGAGATTTACCGCTCCACGTCACAGGATGGAACTTATCAGAAAATAAAAACAGTAGGTTCCTCCACAAGAACTTTGACAGTGACAGCAGTGACGGGCAGAACCTATTATTATCGGGTACGGGCTTATATTACGTCCACCAGCGGTAATGTCTATGGTGCCTATTCCACGATTCGCGGAGGAAAGTCAACTCTTTCAAAACCTGCTTTAAAGTCAGTAAAACGAAGCTCTTCAAATAAGGTGACTTTAAAATGGAAGAAAGTGAGCGGAGCCAGTGGATATGTCATCTACTATTCGAAGAAAAAGAATTCGGGTTATAAAAAATTGACAACAATCAAAAAAGGTTCCGTAGTTTCTTGCAAAGTAAAAGGAAAGAAGGGGACAAAATACTACTATCGAATCAAAGCTTATAGAAAAGCAGGTGGTGTTACGTCCTACAGCAGTTATTCCAATACAAAATAGTACTCTTGCATTCCACAATATATTGTTGTAAGATAGATAGGAAAACCAATATATTGTGAAAGGATGAGACGCATGAAGATTGAGGAGTGGCTCGGCGGAGATAATCAGCTGGGGATTGACATTTGGAATAACAAATATAGAAATAATGGGGAAGATTTTGATCACTGGATCGACCGGATCAGCGGAGGCCAAGAAGAATTAGCCGAATTGATCCGGTCGAAAAAATTTCTGTTCGGCGGACGGATTTTATCCAACAGAGGGCTGGAATATGAAGGGCGAAAAGTAAGCCTATCGAATTGTTACGTGATTACTCCCCCGGAAGATAATATTGAAAGTATCTTTGATTGTGCGAAAAAACTGGCGAGAACTTACAGCTATGGCGGAGGCTGCGGCGTAGACATTTCCCGGCTGGCGCCTTTTGGAGCAAAAATCAACAATGCGGCGCGGGAGACGAGCGGCGCAGTTTCTTTTATGGAGCTTTATTCCCTTGTCACAGAATTAATTGGACAAAATGGCAGACGGGGTGCTTTAATGATTTCTATCGACTGTTCCCATCCGGATATGGAACAGTTTATCGACTTAAAGACGGATCTTAATAAAGTGACAAAAGCCAACATTTCCATAAAAATTGACAAGGAATTTATGGAGGCGGTAAAAAAGAATACAACTTATCTGCTTCATTATACAAGGGAAGCAACGGGACAGGTGATTGAAAAAGAGGTCAATGCGAGGGAGATTTTCCATCATATCGCAGAGGTAAACTGGGATTATGCGGAGCCTGGTGCGCTGTTTTGGGATAGGGTAAAAAGTTGGAATCTTTTGAGCAACACAGAGGAATTTACATTTGCAGGGGTGAATCCATGTGCAGAAGAGCCGCTCCCGGCAGGAGGCAGTTGTCTGCTGGGAAGTATTAATTTATCCCAATTTGTAAATGATCCTTTTACATCTAATGCGGCTTTTGACTATGAAGGGTTTAAAAAAGCGGTCTCCATTGCGGTAAAAGCAATGAATGAAGTATTGGATGAAGGACTTCCCATGCATCCGCTTCCAGAGCAGAAAGACAGCGTGAGGGATTGGAGACAAATCGGATTAGGAATTATGGGTCTTGCCGATATGCTGATTAAGATGGGAATCACATATGGGGAAAAAGAGGCAATACACCTTTGTGACCAGATCGGTTTTTTGATGGCTGATACAGCAATTTTAACATCGGCACTTCTTGCAAAAGAAGAAGGTGCTTTTCCAAAATGTAAGATTGAAGAGATTATGACCACTCCGTTCTTTGTGGCAAATACATCAGAAAATACAGTAAAGTTGGTGAAAAAGTATGGTCTTCGCAATTCTCAGCTTCTTACGATTGCACCGACAGGAACAATTTCTACCATGCTTGGAATTTCTGGTGGAATCGAGCCGGTTTATGCCAATTACTACGAGCGGAAAACGGAATCTCTCCATGGAACAGATGTATATTATAAGGTTTATACAAAAATAGTAGAAAAATATATGCGTGATTTTAAAATTAATGATGACAGAGATTTGCCGGACTATTTTGTTTCCGCCTATATGCTGGATTATCATCAGAGAATCGATATGCAAGCAGCATGGCAGCAGCATGTGGATGCCTCCATTAGTTCAACGGTCAATGTGTCTAATTATTTTACTGTGGAAGAGACGGAAAATCTCTATCTCTATGCCTATGAAAAAGGATTAAAGGGAGTGACTCTTTTTCGGGATGGATGTAAAAGAACGGGAGTTTTGAGTACAGAAAATACGCCAAAGTCTCCGGTGGCAGGAGACGGTTTAGAACGGGGCGAGATTGTTCTTGTAACCGATGACGTAGTCGGAAAGAAGAGAAAATTGATTACAGGATGTGGAAGTCTTCACTGTATTGCTCTCTTTGATCCGCATACGGGAGCACTTTTGGAGACGTATTTAAGTAAAGGTTCGACGGGAGGCTGCAATAACTTTATGATTGGCCTTTCCAGAATGATTTCCATTAGTGCAAGAGGTGGAATTGATATTGAAACGATTATTGACCAGCTGAATTCAACAGGTTCCTGTCCGTCTTATACTGTGCGGAAAGCGACTCAGAAGGATACCAGCAAGGGAAGCTGTTGTCCGATGGCGGTGGGAAATGCCCTCCTTGATATGTATAATGAGGTGCAGCATGAGATCGCAGTGAGAAAGGATAGAGAACCGGCAAGAAAGATTCCAAAACCAAAGGCTGTTCCCAAAAACTCCAAGGGAAAGGTAATCTGCCCGGAATGTGGGGAGCCACTCGCGTTTGAGGGCGGATGTAACATATGCAAAAGCTGCGGATGGAGTAAATGTATGTAATATATTGGTAACGGGCATATGAAAGGAAAGTTTTTGTGGAAAATATTGTTGATAAATTTATTTATTAATGTTATGAATTTAGAAGAAACTGTGATATAATTGTAAAAAGAATCAATTTAATAATGGTATTGTAAGCGGCTTAGAAAACCGATGGTTTCGAACAGGTCCCATACCATGACAATCAGGAGGTAGAAAGATATGAAAAGGTATTTAGGCATTTTAGTAGCATTAGTGATGACAGTATCTATGCTCGCCGGCTGTGGTTCCTCTTCCGAAAGTGACAGCACAAGTGCTAAGTCGGAAACAGGTGAAAGTGGTGCCGCAGTATCCGCATCCGATATTAAGATTGGTGTAATCTATATCGGCGATGAGAATGAAGGATACTCCGAGTCCCATATGACAGGTATTGATACGATGGCAGAGAATCTTGGTATTTCTGAGGATCAGATTATTGAGAAGACAAACATTCCAGAGGACGAGTCCTGTTATGATGCAGCAGTGGATTTAGCAGATCAGGGATGTGACATTGTATTTGCCACAAGCTTTGGACATGAAGATTATCTGATCCAGGCAGCAGAAGAGTTCCCGGATGTACAGTTCTGTCATGCTACCGGATATCAGGCAGCTTCATCAGGATTGGATAATTTCCACAACTATTTTGACAACATTTACGAAGCAAGATATGTATCTGGTGTTGTAGCAGGTATGAAACTTCAGAGTATGATCGAGGAAGGAACCATTACAGCTGAGCAGGCTAAAGTTGGTTACGTAGGAGCATATCCTTACGCAGAGGTTATCTCCGGTTTCACATCTTTCTATCTTGGAGTGAAGAGCATCGTAAGTGAAGCTACAATGGAAGTAAGATACACAAACAGCTGGGCAGATTCTTCTTTAGAAGCTGAGACAGCAACTGCACTGATTTCTGACGGCTGTGTATTGATCAGCCAGCATGCAGATACAACAGGTGCACCTACCGCATGCCAGTCTGCAGGTGTTCCTTGTGTAGGTTACAATGTAGATATGACAAGTGTTGCACCAGATTGTGCCCTTACTTCTCCGACAAATAACTGGGGAGTATACTATACTGAAACAGTACAGGCTGTTTTAGACGGACAGGCTATTGATGTTGACTGGGCAAAGGGATTTGCGGATGATGCAGTACGTCTTACAGATCTTGGAAGCGCATGTGCAGAAGGAACCCAGGATGCCGTAGATAAAGCAATTGCAGCGATTTCTGATGGATCTTTACATGTATTTGATACAACGACATTTACAGTAGATGGAAAGAGCTTAGAAGACCAGATCGCAGCAGGCGGAGATTATGAGAAATATGCAGATTATGTATCAGACGGATACTATCATGAGTCTGAATTAGCATCTGCTCCGTCCTTTGATATTATCATTGATGGAATTACAGCTGTTGAGTAGCAGCAATTGAAAAGAATCTGAATAAGGTAAGTAAAGGTGCGGAGCTGCATGCCAGTGGCTCCGCATACTTGCATTAAAGGAGGATGTGTGCTTGGAATCAAAATATGCAATAGAGTTAAAGCAGGTTACAAAGCGTTTCGGCGAAGTCGTTGCAAATGATCAGGTAGACCTGAATGTAAGAGCGGGAGAAATTCTCTCTATATTAGGGGAAAATGGAAGCGGAAAGACGACACTTATGAATATGATCTCCGGTATTTATTTTCCGGATGAGGGACATATTTATGTAAATGGAAAAGAAGTAACCATCCGTTCCCCGAAAGATTCCCATGAGTTAGGAATCGGTATGATTCATCAGCATTTTAAATTGGTGCCTGTTTTGACAGCGGCTGAGAATATTATTCTTGGAATGTCAGGAAAAGGCAAATTGAATATGAAAAAAATTGAGAGCGATATCAAAACTCTCGTTGATAAATATGGATTTGATATGGACCCGGCGATGAAAATTTACGATATGTCCGTATCTCAGAAACAGACCGTTGAGATTGTGAAAGTACTGTATCACGGTGCGGAAGTGTTGATTTTGGATGAGCCGACGGCAGTACTTACTCCGCAGGAGACAGAAAAACTCTTTGATGTGCTCCGTAATATGAAACAGGATGGAAAATCCATCATTATTATTACCCATAAGCTGAATGAGGTATTAGAACTTTCCGACCGGGTATCCGTTCTTCGAAAAGGGAAATATATTGGTACAGTGGATACGAAAGATGCTACTGTTTCTTCCCTGACAGAAATGATGGTGGGGGAAAAGGTTACCTTAGATATTAATCGGACGGAACCAAAAAACCCACAAAAAAGAATTGAAATGATTGGTGTTACCTGTCGAAACAGTGAGGGTACAGCAGTGCTTGATAAAGCCAGTTTTACAGCTTACAGCGGAGAAATCTTAGGGGTAGCTGGGATTTCAGGAAGTGGACAAAAGGAATTGCTAGAATCCATTGCCGGACTTCAGTATATGGAGGAGGGTGAGATCTGGTATGACACGCCGGATGGAGACCGAAAAAAACTTTCCGGCATGGATGTAAAAGAGATCAGAAAGTTAGGCGTCCGTCTCTCTTTCGTACCGGAAGACCGTCTGGGAATGGGATTGGTTGGTTCGATGGATCTGACAGATAATATGATGCTTCGAAGCTATAAAAAAGGAAGAGGAGCATTTGCAGACAGAAAATCACCCAGACAGCTGGCAGAGAAGGTCGTGGAGTCTTTAGAGGTAGTGACGCCGAGTATCAATACGCCAGTCAGAAGATTGTCTGGTGGAAATGTACAAAAGGTTTTAGTAGGACGTGAAATTTCTTCCGAACCGACAGTGCTGATGGTTGCTTATCCGGTCCGGGGACTGGATATCAATTCGTCCTATACGATTTATAATCTGTTAAATGATCAGAAAGAAAAAGGCGTGGCGGTAATTTGCGTCGGTGAAGATCTGGATGTGCTTTTGGAACTTTGTGATAAAATTCTGGTAATGCAGAGCGGGAAAGTAGCGGGAATTGTGGATGCAAGAACGGCGACGAAGGAACAGCTCGGGCTGATGATGACCGGAGATTTGAGAGAGGAGGCAGGAAAAGATGAATAAAAAAGAACCATTTGTCCGTATGACAAAGAGAGCTCATATTTCACGCAGCAAGACAGTGGCAATCTATCTTATTTCGGCCGTCCTTTCTTTGATTGTCTGTGCTCTGGTAATTGTGGCACTTACACATCAAAATCCAATTGAGGTTTACGCAGGGATTATAGATGGTGCGATAGGAACGGACCGCCGTCTCTGGATTACGATTCGGGAAACAATGGTACTTTTGCTGATTGCAGTTGGTCTGACTCCGGCGTTTCAGATGCGTTTTTGGAATATCGGGGCAGAGGGACAGGTGCTCATGGGAGGTATGGCGACAGCAGCGTTAATGATCTACTGTGGTGATACCCTTCCGGCATGGCTGCTTTTGATTGCCATGTTTGCAGCAAGTATTTTAGCAGGTATGATCTGGGGATTGATTCCTGCTTACTTTAAATCAAAATATAATACAAATGAAACATTATTTACTCTGATGATGAATTATGTAGCGATGCAGATTGTCACATTTGCCATTGTATACTGGGAAAATCCGGCAGGGTCTAATACGGTCGGTATCATTAACAGGGCGACGAAAGCCGGATGGTTTCCGGAAATTGGTGGAAATGCCTATACATTAAATGTCATTATTGTACTGGCCATGACGGTCGGTATGTTTATTTATCAAAGATACAGCAAACAGGGATATGAAATTGCAGTAGTAGGTGAAAGTCAGAATACAGCCCGTTATGCTGGAATCAATGTAAAAAGGGTCATCATCCGTACCATGGCAATCTCCGGAGCAATCTGTGGATTGGCGGGAGCATTGATTGTCGGAGGCGCAAGTCATACGATATCCACCAGTACAGCAGACGGACGTGGATTTACCGCAATCATTGTGGCATGGATGGCCAAGTTTAATCCTTTTGTGATGATTATTATATCCGCATTTCTTGTTTTTATGCAGCAGGGTGCGGTACAGATTGCAACCCAGTTTGGTTTAAATGAGAATGCATCGGATATTATTACGGGAATCATCCTGTTTTTCCTGATTGGAAGTACATTCTTTATTAATTATAAGCTGGAATTTCGAAAAAAGAGTAAGGAGGTGGCATAGATGACCGGTATTTTAATATTTATTCAGCAGGCAATTGCCCAGGGAATCGCTATTTTGTTCGGAGCGTCAGGGGAAATTCTGACAGAAAAATCTGGAAATTTGAATCTGGGAATTCCGGGTATTATGTACATGGGCGGTATCGCAGGTCTGATGGGAGCCTTCTTTTATGAAAACAGTGCAGCCAGTCCCAGTGGTGCAGTGGGTCTTATTGTATCCATGCTGACAGCCATTATTGTTTCAGGGTTAGGCGGTCTGATTTACAGCTTTTTGACCATTACGCTGCGGGCGAATCAGAACGTAGTTGGTCTGTCCTTAACCACATTTGGTATCGGATTTGGAAATTTCTTTGGCGGCTCGATTTCAAAGCTGGCAGGCGGTGTTGGACAGATTTCTGTAAAGACAACAGCCGGAGCCTACCGGGCGACCATACCGGGACTTTCTAAGATTCCTGTGATTGGAGATTTGCTGTTTTCTTATGGATTTTTAACTTATCTTGCGATTGTAATTGCTATTGTCCTGACTTATTTTTTGAATAAGACAAGAAAGGGATTGAATCTTCGTTCTGTTGGAGAGAGTGCAGCGACGGCAGATGCAGCGGGTATCAATGTAAGTAAATACAAATATATAGCGACTGTGACAGGTGCAGCCATTGCCGGTCTTGGCGGTTTATATTTTGTTATGGAATATCTGGGCGGTACCTGGACAAATAATGGATTTGGTGACCGTGGCTGGCTGGCAGTGGCACTGGTTATTCTCTCTTTGTGGAATGCAGATAATGCAATCTGGGGTTCGATTCTTTTTGGAGGGCTGTATATTCTTTATATTTACATCCCAGGACTTTCGAGAAGTATGCAGGAAATCTTTAAGATGTTGCCATATCTTGTGACGATTATCGTGTTGATTTTGACATCAAGAAGAAATAAACCGGAGAATCAGCCACCGGCAAGTTTAGGTAATTCCTATTTTAGAGAAGAAAGGTAATGAGGATGTTGACAAAAAGGTCATAACAGTTTTATTATAAACTCGAGTTTTGAAGCAAAATCGCTGTACCCCTTATAAATACTGGGATACAGC
>JAUNBT010000073.1 GCA_030526985.1 Lachnospiraceae bacterium
AAGATGGATCAGGCAGTGAAGACAGCAGGTGAGGGACCACTTATGCAGATTCTTCCATATCATCATAAAAAAGTTGGAATCGTATCAACGGGAAGTGAGGTATCTAAGGGACTGATTCAGGATTCTTTTAGTCCTATTTTGAAAGGAAAGCTTTCTGCATTTGATACAGACATTTTGGATGTGGTTTATCCAGGAGATGATCCGGATGCAATCAGGGATGCTATCTTTGCTTTTGTGGAACAGGGATGTGATATGGTTCTTTGTACCGGAGGAATGAGCGTGGACCCAGATGACCGCACTCCGGGTGCAATCAAGTCAACCGGTGCAAAGATTATTACCTATGGAGCCCCAGTTCTTCCAGGAGCTATGTTTTTATTGTCTTATTTAGATGGGAAACCGGTCTGTGGTCTTCCGGGATGTGTCATGTATGCAAAGAGAACAATTTTTGATCTTATGCTTCCAAGACTGATGGCAGACGACACGATCACAGCAGAGGAAATTGCAAGGCTGGGGGTTGGCGGCCTTTGCAGACTGTGTGATGTCTGTTCTTATCCAAATTGTGGATTTGGAAAATAGGAGACAAGAACGGGTATAACAGACGGGGAAAAACAAGTTGGTACATGAATAATAAGGGGAATTACAATATGGACAATTATGAGAATTTAAAACCGTCAATCAGTAACGAACTAAAAAAACTTGGTGTCATATTAAAAAATAGTAATATCCGGGTCTTTGAATATCATCCTAAGGAAGATAAAATGATTCTGTTTAATTACTATTTGAGTGAGTCGAAGGTGATAGCCGGCTATGTTGCTACTCTGGATGATAATTCAGAGATTCATCCCGAAGACCGCTGGAAGGTAAAAGAATTTTTTAATGGGAATTTACGAAGTCCTTTAGAACTTCGTATGATAGAAGATGGCAAAGTCTTTCGAAAGGAAATCTTGGTATCTCCTCTTGAAGGGGACAAGGCATGGGATGATACCCTGATTGGAATGATAAGAGATATTACTGGAGAAAAAAAACAGCAGGAAATTCTGGAAGAGATGGCAAAGAGGGATTCTCTGACAAAACTATATAATCAATTTACGGGCAAGGAGTTGATTAATGAATATCTGGATCGGAAAGACCCTTACGCTTCCTGTGGCTTAATGGTAATTGACATTGATTATTTTAAAAGTGTGAATGATAATTATGGGCATTTATTTGGGGATGAGGTGCTGATTAAGCTTGCCCGTCTTTTGACAATTGAAACGGATCCGAAGGATATTGTCATGCGTGCCGGGGGAGACGAATTCGTTATTTTACTTAAAGATATTCACCATCGGGCATTGGTTAAGAAATCGATGCAGATAGTAAAAGCAATTCGAAGTCAGGTTTTCACAGATTGTGATTATGCGATGACCTGCAGTATCGGGGTTTGTTTTTTACCGGAGAATGAAGCGGGA
This sequence comes from Lachnospiraceae bacterium, assembly GCA_030526985.1. Taxonomy (GTDB): domain Bacteria; phylum Bacillota; class Clostridia; order Lachnospirales; family Lachnospiraceae; genus SIG292. Next base: position 1,449 of record JAUNBT010000073.1, read on the forward strand.
TACACCTATGATCAGTTGTTTTCTAACGCAGATTGGGCACTGTATAAGGCAAAGGAAAATGGAAGAAACAGGTATGAATTTTGTGATAATCTTCAGCGATTTGAGATGACAACAGTTCAAAAGGACCTTCATCCGGACATTGATGCCAGATATTTGCACAATGATATTGTGTCAACCGCTTTCGAAATATTTGAAAAGTCAAATAGCTTTGGAGCGGCAATCCGGCTTCTTATGGAGGTGGTCGGAATCCGTTTTGAACTTGACCGAATTACAATTATCCGCACGGATACAAAAGAAGGAACGACCGGAAAGCAGTATCAGTGGGTTTCTGAGAATACACCGGAAGTTCTGGAAAGTCCGGGACAGTTTACAAAAGAAGATTTTTTGACGCTGTTTCAAAGCTATGATGAGTTCGGGACGACGGTTCTCCAATATGATAATATGGGAATGTATTCCGAGGATGCTGCCAAACTTTTGATGCAGGGTGGGGCGAAGACGACGGTATATGCAGCGATGTATTGTGACGGAAAATATACGGGAGCAATTTCCTATGTTGTCTGTAAGAATAAGCGTTATTGGACAAGGTTAGATCGCAGTCAGTTAGGAGAACTTACCAAAATCATTTCTGTTCACTTAGCGAAAAATCTGGCGATGAATATGAAGCATTATGGCAGTCAGCCGTCACCGGAATATGATTCCCTTACCGGTCTTGTATCTTTCAACCGGTTCCGGGAGGAAACAGAACAGGTCATATTGGGAAATGACAAACGTTCCTATGCGATGATATACAGTGATTTTGAGAATTTCAAATATTTCAATCAAGTATATGGATATAGTACTGGAGATCAGCTGTTAAAGGAATTTACCAATTATGTCATTGGTTATATTGGCAATGAACTGGAGGTGTTTTTTACTAGGGTAGTGGCAGACCAGTTCATCTTATTCCTTCCATGTGAAAATGCGGACCAGATTAGTCATATGATAAAGGAAATGAATCAGGGATTTATTAAACAGCAGGCATCCCGTTTTTCTGAAATACGGTTGGGAATCCGAAGTGGAATTTATTATATTAATCAGGAAACGGAAGGTTCCTCTGAGGCAATTGATGCAGCAAATTACGCAAGAAAACAGATACGACCTAATTTAGACTTCGGTGTGAGAGTATTTGATCAGGCGTTGCGAGAAAAGCGAAGTCTGGAAAATGAAATCATCAACGAGATTGATTCTGCAATGAAGCAGGGGCAGTTTATGGTTTATCTACAGCCGAGATGTTCTTTGAAGGATTTTTCTATCATTGGTGCAGAGGCCATGGTCAGGTTGAAAAAGAAGGATGGGACGATTCTTTATCCGGCAGATTTTTTGCCATTATATGAGCAGAATGGACGAATCGTGGATTTGGATTTTTATGTATTTGAGCGTGTCGTTGCATTTTTGGCAAAGAATAATCGTTTAAATAGAAGACAGATACCGATTTCTGTCAATGCTTCTATCCTTCATGCACAAAACGATGGAACCGTAAAGCATTATCTGGACATTTTAGAAAAATATGATGTAGATCCGTCACTTTTAGAGATTGAACTGACAGAAACAGCGACGATATCTTATTATGACAATGTGAAAAGTCTGTTTGCAAGACTGCAGAAAGTAAATATGATGACATCGTTAGATGATTTTGGTGGAGGATATTCGATTTTAAATTCTGTTATTGATATTCCGGTGAATACGGTAAAGATTGACAGGGTGTTTATTACGAACTGTGAAGCAAATGAGAAGGGACTTTATTTCTTAGAACAGATTGTGTCAATGGTAAAGGGACTTGGGTATCATGTGGTCTGTGAAGGAGTGGAGTCAAAGGAACAGGCTGAGATTTTAAGGAATATTGGATGTGAGGAAGCGCAGGGATATTGGTTTTCTTATCCGATTCCAATGGATGAGTTTGAGAAAGTGATGTATGAGGATAGGTAGATTTAGGAGAATTATGAGGTGTCATGAGATATTATGGGGTAAATGCTTTTGCTGCCAACATTATGGAAATAGGAGGATGGAAGAATGAGTAGGACGAATAAGGTTAGAGTTGAGAACCCACAAGGTGGGAAAGGGTATTTGATTCGGGAATCTCTTTTTGAGGAAGGATGTTTTCCGGAGAATATTTCTTTGTATGCAAGAATTACGTTAGGACCTCACAGTACATTGGGGTACCATCTGCATGAGACGAATGCAGAGACTTATTTTGTGCTGAAGGGGGAGGCGATTTATAATGATAATGGGGAAAAAAGAAAGATTGGTCCAGGTGAAGTGACACATACGTCGGGAGGACGAGGACATGGGATTGAGAATGATGGGGGAGAGGAGTTTGTGTTTATGGCATTAATTCATGAGGGGGGAGAAGCTCTGAGTTAGGCGAAGCCCGCATCTCCCCCCTCAAACTCCCCCCTTTTGGGCACGCCCATCTGCGTATACGGCGAGTCTGGAATGTAGGGGGGATTTTTTTTGAAGGCTGGATATATACATACATATAAATATTTATTTATTTATGTTGGGGCAGGTGGTTAGGAAGTAGGTTTCGGCTTCGGCGTTCCAGAGGCCGTTGTGGGATTCTACCAGGGACTTTAATGTGGTTGTAAATTCGGTTTCGTTGGTGAAGGATTGGATGTCGGTTACAGGGAAGGTTTTTTGGGAGTAGACGATTTTTTTGCCACCGGGGAGGTTGGGGAGGTCTAGGATGGATTCGCATACGTGGTCTAGGCCCATGATGTGGGTGGCTATTTTGGCAAGGTTTACGGTTTTGTTTTCGATGCATTGGATGGCGTCTTTCATATCCTGGGTGTTGCTTCCGCTTGTGCCTACGAAATGGGTGGCGTTGTAGTGGAGGTTATAGAAGTTCATTCGGGCGGAGAAGGCGGAATCGGCAGGTCCGGCGAAGAAATTCAGGCAGCCGTCGTTTGCAAGGAGGCTTTCGGCTTTTGTTACCATGTCTTCTTGAGCAACCATAAGGAATATATCATCGAAGCCTTTGCCATTTGGGGTGAGGACTTTTAGTTCGTCTTCAAAGGAGCTGTTTTTTGGGGTCAGTACATAGGTGAGAGTGACACCGTTTTTGGCGGCTTCTTCGGGAGAGTAGAGTTTTTTGCTTTTTTCTAGTTTTTCAGGAGTGCTTCCGGTGACGACGAGGATGGAAGGACGTTTTTTTCCATGGATGGCATAGTCGATGGCAAGGGAACCCATAGGGCCGGTTCCGCCAAGGATTGCCATAGCACCGCCTTCTTTTATTCCCATTGTGTGGTCGTAGTCATTTTTGTCACGGAGATGGAAATTGGCCTTAAATCCGGCGATGACGCAGGAGAGTGGCTCCACTAGAGCACCTTCAAAAAAGCTGTCACCTTTGTAGGGGAGAAGGCAGCCTTTTTCGATGGCTTCATTCATAATAATAACATGGGTTGCTTCGCCGCCTACATAGGGAAAGGAGTAGCCGAGGGAAAAGGTGTCGGCACGTCCAAGATTTGGCTGGGCAACGAATTTGTCACCTGGTTTATACTGATTTTTCCATTTATCACCGACGGCTTCGATGACTCCGCAGAATTCATGTCCCATGATGACAGGATTTTCGGCTAAGTCATTCGGAAGTTTTTTGTGTTTGGCACCTTGATTGGATACTTTGTAAGTGGACATACAGAGGCTGTCTGTTATAATGCGTGCTGCGATTTCATCTTCTTTCATTGGTGGAAGTTCAAATTCCTCCAAACGAAGATCTTTTACCCCATAAATACGTACTGCTTTTGTTTTCACTTTTTTCACCCTTTCTAAATGTGGTTTTTTCATTGTACTATCTTATTTCATTATAGAGAAGAAAAAGGCTTGTGGCAAGAATTTCTTGACAGAAAAAATGAGTGTGGTATACTTTTTTTTGTTAGCGTATTAAAGTAAAACAGGAGGCAGACTAGAAATGATCAAAGAAGCGATTTATAAATTAGTAAATCAGGAAGACTTATCCTATGAGATGGCAGAATCCGTTATGGATGAGATTATGAGTGGAGAGGCATCTCAGATTCATATGGGTGCATATTTGACCGCACTTAGAATGAAAGGAGAAACCATAGATGAGATTACAGCCAGTGCAGCTGGTATGAGAAAGCACTGTACCAGACTGCTTCATAATATGGATGTATTAGAGATTGTGGGAACAGGCGGTGACGAGGCAAATAGCTTTAATATTTCTACAACGACTGGATTTGTGGCTGCGGCTGCGGGAATTCCGGTAGCAAAGCATGGGAATAGAAGCGTATCTAGTAAGTGTGGAGCAGCCGATGTGTTAGAGGCATTAGGAGCTAATATTACGATTTCTCCTCTGAGAAGTGCAGAGATTTTAAATAAGATTGGTTTTTGTTTTATGTTTGCCCAGACTTATCACAGTGCAATGAAGTATGTGGCACCGGTAAGAAGAGATCTTGGTATCCGGACTGTATTTAATATTTTAGGACCGTTATCAAATCCGGCAGGAGCAAACATGGAATTAATGGGAGTATACGAAGAAGAACTGGTAGAGCCATTAGCGAAAGTGCTGGTGAATTTAGGTGTGAAGAGGGGCATGGTTGTATATGGACAGGATGGTTTAGATGAGATATCCTTAAGTGCGCCTACCACCTGCTGTGAGATTCGGAATGGAAAGACGAAATCATTCATTTTAAATCCGGAAGACTTAGGACTGAAAAAATGCAGCAAGGAAGATTTGGTCGGCGGAGATCCGAAAGAGAATGCCCAGATTACAAAAGCAATTCTTTCCGGTGAAAAAGGACCAAAAAGAGATGCTGTTATTATGAATGCGGCAGCTTGTATTTATATGGTAAGAGACGATATCACTTTAATAGAGGCTGCAAGAGAGGCAGAGCGGATGATTGATGAGGGAATTGCATTAGAAAAGCTGAATCAATATGTGGAAATGTCAAATCAATAAGGATAAGGTATGAGAAAGCAGCGAAGCGGATTTCAAATATCCGCTTGAACGAAAAGATGCAGGGAGAAAGAAAAAAACTGCATCTTTTTCTTTTTTGTTTATAGGAATAAAACAAAAAAGAAGAAATAGGATGGTTATATAAAGGAAATAATGGGGAAAGAGAATGCGCATCTTTTACAAACAAATCTTATGTTTTATTGAAATTCTTGTTTTTATTTTGAGTGCCGGTATAGGAATGATACATATGCAAATGCCTCCCATCATGCAAGTCTATGCAGAAACCGTAGAGGAAGAACAAGAACAGAATGAAGATGAAATCGGACTCTCTCTTTTGGCAGAATCGGCAGTTTTAATGGAAGCTTCTACCGGAAAGATTCTTTATGAGAAAAATGCTAAGGAAGCAAAGCCGCCGGCCAGCGTGACAAAAGTAATGACACTTCTTTTGATTTTTGAAGCATTAGAGGATGGAAAGCTAAAGCTTGCAGATGAAATTGCGGTGAGCAGCCACGCAGCCTCTATGGGAGGGTCTCAGGTGTTTTTGGAAGCAGGAGAAGTGCAGACGGCAGAGACAATGATAAAATGTATTGCAGTAGCATCTGCGAATGACGCCTGTGTCGCCATGGCGGAGCACCTATGTGGAAGTGAAGAGGCATTTGTTGCAAAAATGAACGAAAGGGCAAAAGAATTAAAGATGGAGAACACTTCTTTTGTAAATTGCTGTGGTCTCGATGCACAGGGACATGAAACAAGTGCAAAGGATATTGCCTTGATGTCTCGGGAACTTACCGTAAAACATCCGGATATTTTCCGTTATACGACCATTTGGATGGATGAATTTACCCATAAGACACAAAAAGGGGAGTCAGTCTTTGGACTTTCCAATACAAATAAGCTGTTAAAAAATTATGAAGGGTGCAACGGGTTAAAAACAGGGTCAACGGGGGAGGCAAAGTTTTGTTTGTCTGCTACAGCTTCTCGGAATCAGATATCCCTGATTGCAGTTGTTATGGCATGTCCGGATTCCAAAATCCGAATGAAAGATGCAGCTTCTCTTTTTGATTATGGGTTTGCCAATGTTACTATGTACGAAGATGTAAATCCGGGGGAAGGAATTGGGCGGATTATAGTGAAAGGTGGAAGGGAAAAGGAAGTAAAATACAGCATTCCGGATTCTTTTTCCTATGTCCTTACAAAAGAGGAAGATGCATCCAAGATAAAAAAAGAGAAAAAGATTTTAGACAATTTAAATGCACCGATAAAAAAGGGAGAAGTAATAGGGGAAATTGAATATTCTATTGACGGGAAAATGATTGGAGCTGTTCCGATAAAAGCAGCCCATGCGGTCAAAAAACTAACCCTTCCTTATGCTTATAAAATCATGTGGAAAACGTTGCTTTTCGGGAAAACACAGTAAGATACTTGACACTTCTTTTATCTTTAGGTTACAATTAACAAATCTATGGAAAAAGACCATGAAAATGAAAGCAGGAGATACTATGGTAAGAAAAAAACAGGCTTTCGCCCTTCTGGGCGCATCTGTGATTGGATTTTTGGCAGAAAATAAAAGGAGTAATACAGAACTGGGCAGAGAGCGGTATGCAATCAGTTCCAGGAAAATTCCGAAAGCTTTTGATGGCAAAAAGATTATTTTTCTAAGTGACCTTCATAATGCACAGATTGGAAAAGAGAATGAACGCCTGATTCAGGAAATCGACCGGGAGGCACCGGACTATATTTTCATTGGTGGGGATATGATTGTTTCAAAGGCTGTGGATAATTGTGAGGAAGCAGTGAAACTAATCCGCTATCTTGCAGCGAAGTATCCGGTTTATTTGGCGAATGGGAATCACGAAGAACGGCTTTTGTGGAAAGAAGCTGAGTGCCCGAAGGCAGGGGAGATTTATCGGGAATATATAAAAGAAGTGACTGAATGTGGTGCAGTTCATTTATATAATAAAACAATCAAAATCGAAGAAGCAGGAAGCTTTATCTATCTTTCTGGATTAGAGATTAACAGTGATTATTATGAAAAATTGCAAAGAAAAAGACTTCCTCTTTCCTATATAAGACACAGACTGGGGGATTGTAAGGAGGACAGTTTTCATATTTTACTGGCCCACAATCCCTGTTATTTTAAGACTTATGCTTCCTGGGGTGCGGATTTGACTTTGAGCGGACATTTGCATGGAGGAATTATCCGCCTTCCCATGATTGGAGGCGTGATTGCCCCCTCCTATCGTTTGTTTCCCAAATACGATGCGGGATTGTTTCGGATTGGAGGCCGGCGGATGATTGTAAGTGTAGGCCTTGGCAGTCATTCAATTAAAATCCGCCTTTTTAATCCACCAAAGATTGACATTATAACTTTGGCAAGAGAAGAGAGAGTATTACAACCATGAATCGTGTAAGTATACCTGTTAAAATTCCTGTCTTTGAAGGCCCCCTTGACCTGCTGCTTCATTTGATTGAAAAAAATAAATTGAATATTTATGATATTCCAATCGTAGAAATTACGGACCAGTATGTAGCTTATGTAGAACAGATGGAAGAGGAAAATCTAGATATCATCAGTGAATTTTTAATTATGGCAGCAACTTTGATTGAGATTAAATCCAGGATGCTTCTTCCAAAAGAAGAGGAAGAGGACGAGGAAGATCCAAGAGAAGAATTGGTAAGGAGATTGTTAGAATATAAGATATATAAATATGCAGCAGGAAAACTGGACGAATTAAAAGAAGATGCCACTCAGACATTTTATGGAAAAGAGCAGATTCCAGAGGAAGTCTTAAGTTATGAAGAAAAGGTGACACCGGAAGAAGTAATTGGAGATTTGACCTTAAAAAAGCTAAATGAGATTTTTCGTTCCGTAATGAAAAAACAATCGGATAAAATAGATCCGATTCGAAGTAATTTTGGAAAAATTGAGAAAGAATCTGTCCGGGTGGAAGAAAAGATTTCTTCTATTCGAAAACAGATTTTAGGATTAAAAAATATCAGTTTCCGGACTCTTTTAGAGATTCAGCCGACAAAAACCCAGGTTGTAGTTACTTTTCTTGCAGTACTCGAACTTATGAAGATGGGATTAATTGAAGTACGGCAGAAAGAAATTCATGGTGAAATCTGGATGGATTCAAAGGAAGAATAGAAAGAAGGAATCTTAAAAATGGAAATAAACAGACTGAAGGGGAAGGTGGAAGCCCTCCTTTTTTCTGCGGGAAAAGCAGTTTCCTTAGATGAGATTGCACAGGCTTTAGAACACGATAAGGAGACGACAAGAAAGTTAGTGGAAGATTTGATGCTTTCTTACGAAAAAGAAGAGAGAGGAATTCGAATCAGACGGTTCGAGGAGTCTTATCAGTTATGCAGCAAGGAAGAATATTACGAGACATTGATTCGTTATCTGGCAAGACCCAAAAAGAATCATCTTTCTCCGGTCATGCTGGAAACCTTGTCTATCATTGCATATAAGCAGCCGATTACCCGGCAGGAAATCGAAAAAATCCGTGGAGTCAAGTGTGATCATGCTATTAATAAATTAATTGAATATTCGCTTGTCTGTGAGGTAGGACGTTTAGATGCCATCGGAAGACCGATTTTATTTGGCACGACAGAGGAGTTTTTACGCTGTTTTGGAATTGATTCTTTAAGCTCGCTTCCCACACTTCCGGAAAATAAAATAAATGACTTTAAACAGGAAGCTGAGGAAGAAATTCAGCTTTCATTGAATTTTTAATTCTTGTATAATTATTTACAATGATGTATAATGTAAAATAGTATTGAATTTTACACCACAGGTTACATCGAAAAAAACAATTGGAACAAAAAAGGTTTAGGAGGACTTACGATGGATAAAATTAAAATGACAACCCCTTTAGTTGAGATGGATGGAGACGAGATGACCAGGATTCTCTGGAAGATAATCAAAGAGGAACTATTAAATCCGTTTATTGATTTAAAGACAGAATATTATGATTTAGGATTAGAGTATAGAAATGAGACGAATGATCAGGTTACAACAGATTCTGCTCTTGCCACAAAAAAATATGGTGTAGCGGTAAAATGTGCAACAATTACCCCGAATGCAGCCCGTATGACCGAGTATGATTTAAAGGAAATGTGGAAAAGCCCAAATGGAACAATCCGTGCCATTCTTGATGGAACAGTATTCCGTGCTCCGATTGTTGTAAAAGGAATTGATCCAACAGTCCGTACCTGGAAAAAGCCGATCACAATCGCAAGACATGCTTACGGCGATGTGTATAAAGGAAGCGAGATGAAGATTCCTGGAAAAGGAAAAGCAGAGATTGTATTTACCGGCGAGGATGGAACTGAGCTTCGAGAACTGATTCATGAGTTTGATGGAGAAGGTATTGTGCAGGGAATGCACAATTTGAACAATTCTATCTCCAGTTTTGCAAGAAGCTGTTTTAATTATGCCTTAGATACGAAACAGGATTTATGGTTTTCCACAAAAGATACGATTTCAAAAAAATATGATCATACATTCAAAGATATTTTCCAGGATATCTACGATGCAGAGTATGATGAAAAATTCAAAGAGGCAGGTATTGAGTATTTTTATACTTTAATCGATGATGCAGTTGCCAGAGTCATCCGCTCCGAGGGTGGTTATATCTGGGCTTGTAAGAACTATGATGGTGATGTTATGAGTGATATGATTGCAACAGCATTCGGTTCTCTTGCTATGATGACCTCTGTATTAGTATCTCCGGATGGAAATTACGAATATGAAGCAGCACACGGAACAGTACAGAGACATTACTATAAACATTTAGCAGGAGAAGAGACATCTACAAACTCAGTAGCTACCATTTTTGCATGGACAGGTGCTTTGAGAAAACGTGGTGAATTGGATCAGATTGATGAATTGATGACTTTTGCTGATAAATTAGAGAAAGCGACCATTGATACAATCGAATCCGGCAAGATGACAAAGGATTTGGCTCTGATTACGACCCTTCCCGATGTAACCGTATTAAACAGTGAGAATTTCATTAAGGAAGTGCGCAAAACTTTAGAAGCAATGTTATAATATACAGGGGCTGCTGCGGGGGTTAGAACGCAGTGGCCCCTGTTTTATAAAAGGAAGTATTAATATGAAAAATCAATGGAAGAAATATCTGGGCGTCTGTTTTGCAGCTTTTTTAACTTTTCTTGCCTGCATGATTGCTTTTTTTGCTGTGTTTAAGATGCATCAGATTGCTGCAGTTATTGGAAAAATAATTGGAATATTAGAACCGATTTTGATTGGAATTGTGATTGCTTATCTTTTAAATCCGGTCATGAATTTTTTTGAGAAGCATATTCTTCGGGGACTGAGTGGGACAAAGCTTGGCGATAAAAAAAAGAAAACGATTGCCAGAAGTATCAGTGTGGGGCTCGCTATTTTATTTGGTGTAGCTGTTGTAGTATCTGTTTTTGGTTTAATGCTTCCGCAGCTTATTACGAGCATTTACGGAATTGCCAGAGAAATGCCGGGTCATATCAATGATATGAGCAATTGGATATTAGAAATCAGTAAGAATAATCCTGCGTTAGAAAAGATGGCGGTCAATGTAATCAATGAAGTAGCGGATAAGCTGAATTATTGGTTCACTTCAGATTTACTGGTCTATGTAACAAGATATTTGGGTTATCTTACTACTGGTGTCATTTCAGCGGTAAGCACAGTCTTAAACGTTGTAATCGGTTTGATTGTTGCGGTTTACGTTCTCTATAGCCGGGAAGTATTTGCAGGTCAATCAAAAAAATTGATTTATACGATTTTTGCACCGGAGAGAGCAAATGTGGTTTTGGATACGATGCGAAGAAGTAACCAGATTTTTGGCGGGTTTATTACAGGGAAAATTTTAGATTCTGCGATTATTGGAATCCTGTCTTTCATCTGTCTTTCGTTTATGGATATGCCTTATACGCTGCTTATCAGTGTTATCGTAGGAGTGACGAATGTTATCCCGTTTTTTGGACCATATATTGGAGCAATACCAAGTGCCTTGATTATTCTTTTGGTTGATCCAATCAAGGCAGTTTATTTTTTGATTTTTATTCTGATTTTACAACAGGTTGACGGAAATATTATCGGGCCGAAAATTTTGGGAGAAAGCACGGGACTTTCTGCATTCTGGGTCGTATTTGCAATTTTACTCGGAGGCGGTTTGTTTGGGATTCCGGGGCTTATTATTGGTGTCCCGACCTTTGGCGTTATTTATTATATTGTTAAAACGATAATGGACTACATTCTTAGAAAAAAAGGATATCCGCAAGAATCTGGCGAATACGTTCATTTGAAGAAGGTGGATAAGGATACCCGTCAGATGGTCTTTTATGAAATAGATGAGATTCAAAATCCACCGAAATTTTTTAAACTGTCTTTGAAAAAATATTTCAAAGAAAAGGCAGAGAAAGATATTTTGAAGAAACAGAAGGGAATGGAGTCTCAGGAAAAAGAAGAAAAACAGGAAGAAAAAAAAGAGGACAAAAAATAGCAGTTCTTTAGCGAAATGTCAACTTGTCTTTCCTTGTTACAAGGGTTATAATGAAATATATGAAATGCGGCGAAGAAAAATCCTGTGAAAGGATAAGATTGGGAGGCAGGTTATGATCAAAGATTTTCATGGAAATGTAATCCATATAGACAAACGAGGCGTCGAATATCCGGTAGATGCACTCTTAAAGACAGAGGACGGTAAGAATGTACTGATTCTCTCAGCGAATGTATTTTTTGTCCCTTTTGAGGTTCCAATCGGAGTGAAGATTGCTCCGTGGAAAGAGAATATTTTAGAGGGATTTCGGCAGTGGTCCGGGAAATATCAGGTGTTCGGAGGACAGCCGATTGAGGTTCGTGTCGATATTAAGGAGACAGATCGTTATGAGGATGCGGTTCTTGTCTGGACAGCAGACCGCACAGTAGAAAAGACGGTACTGGAAGTCATTAACCGGGAGATGGATTTGTGGTTGGATTCAGGAAAGACATTTACCGACGTAGGAGCAGCAGATGAACTTGACTGGAAGCCACATCTTCCAAAGTCTATCCATTTTGCACGGTGGACATTGAACCAGCCTAAATTAGTGACGAAGATTGCAAAGCATGAATTTGGTCATGTATTGGGAGTAGGTAATGTATACCGGGACGTGCGGAAAGGGTTATCTGGAATCCATGTAACGACTCAGGAGGATTTGAAGCACCATTATTTGGGCTATCACAAGTTTAACTGTGTGATGGACAGTGGCGGACCGGTTACGAACAATGATATTGAGATGGTTTTGCTTGCTTTTTATTTAGAAGAATACCAGCAGTATCAATTGGTAAGAGGCCGTGGAAAAATAAGTGAAGCAGTCGGCAATGGTGATTGATAC
>JAUNBT010000074.1 GCA_030526985.1 Lachnospiraceae bacterium
CGTTCCATATTAATGTAAGTTCCCTCTTTTTTCATTCCCGGCACAACAGGGAAAAATACGGTGCAATCCTCTGCACTTTCAATGTTATCGTAGATATCCTGGACAACGAATAATTCCAACTTCTTCGCCGCCGAGGCAAATGTCTCATTATTGGTCCAGCTGTGGCGAGGATTGGTACAAAGAATCCATAACCCTTTGATTTTTCCTTCATTAATTTCTTCAATAATCTGGTTATAGGTCTTCGTCGGTTTCTTTGCCAGCATTTCTTCGTCAACTCCAAGGACATCTGCAATCCGCTCTCTTCTCGCCGGATTCGTAAAATCTCCACCGCCAAAAAAGACTGCCGTATTGCTGAATGCTCTTGAACCCATTGCATTGCACTGTCCGGTAATGGAATTAGCTCCGGTTCCCGGCTTTCCAATATTTCCAGTCATCAGTGCCAGATTGATAATTGCCTGGGCTGTCCGCACTGCTTCATATCCCTGATTTACTCCCATAGTCCACCAGAAGGATACTCTCTTTCCACTGTGAATCAGCTCAACTAACTCAAGAATCTGCTCTTTTGAAAGTCCAGTTCCCTCCACCCCTCTTTCTAGTGTATAGGCTGAGACAAACTCTTTAAATTCTGAAAATTTCTCTGTATGGTTTTCAATAAAATCCAAATCAATATAATCTTTCTCAATCAACAGATTGGCAATGGTGTAAAGAAGAAGCAGGTCACTTCTCCACCGCAATCCATACCAATGGTCTGCATTCATTGCTGTCTCTGATTTACGCGGATCAATTACAATAATCTTATGATCCGGCACTTTGTTCATTCGCACTCTTCCCCATAGAATCGGATGAGCCACAACCGGATTTGCCCCAATAAAAATAATCCGATCAGAAAGTTCTAAATCCTCTAAGGTAAATCCCGGTGCATCAAATCCATAGCTCTGTTTATGGGCAACCACCGCTGTCGCCATACAGAGTCTGGTATTCCCATCCACATTTGTCTGAAGATAATTACGCATTACATGACCAAAAATAGAAAATTCTTCTAAGGTCAGCTGTCCGGTACTGATTCCTGCCACACTCTCTGTTCCGTACTTTGCCTGCAGCTCTTTTAACTTATCCGCAACGTACTGAAATCCTTCTTCCCAGGACACCTGTTTAAATGTCCCGTCTTCCCTTTTTATCTTCGGAAGAGAGTTTGGCTTTACTGTCTTTTGCTGTTTGTCAAGGGAAAGACCTTTGATACAGCAAAATCCATCGTTAACCGGATATCCTTTTGTCGGCACGACTTTTACGATTCGCTCGTCTTCCACATAAAAATCCAGATTACAGTCGATTGCGCAATAATTGCAGGTTGATTGTATTTTCTTCATAGATCCTCCTTTAGCGGTCAAAATGAATTCCGTTCCAGTAAATACACTCTTTGATCTTTGTCTCAGGCAAAAGATTCACATCCTTTAACACCCATTTTTTAAATTCTTCAAAGCCGACCCGGTCGATAATATAACCGATATGCTCCTTTCCTCCCGGTGCATTTGGTGAAATGTGCTCTTTTACAAACTCATAGGTGTTTAAAATAATCTTGATAATGGATTCTTCGTCGGTCCAAATCAAGAAATCTTCTCCCAGACGGGGATTTTTCTTTCCTGTCCGTCCCATGATTGCTAATTTATAATATTTTTTCTTGCTGCGGGTCAGTGCTCTGGTCGGGCATTTTGTAACGCAGACACCACAGCCGATACATTTTTCTTCATCCCGGACAATTTTATAATTTTCTACCCTGAGAGCTCCCACTGACAGACTCTTGCAACCTTTTACGCAGGCCTGACAGTTTACACAGCGGTTTGGGTCATACTGGGGCATTGTCATGCCGATAATGCCAAAATCATGCATTCTTGCTTTGGCACAGTCATTGGAACATCCGGTACATGCCACTTTGAAATGAAGATCATTTGGGAAAATCTCTTTCTCAATCTTCTTTGCCAGATTCGCTGTATTATAATTGGCAAAGGGACATACATTATTTCCGATACAGGCACTGATATTTCTCGTGCCAGATGCCGGATATCCACTGTTTTTATCTTCCTGATTAATCTCAAGAATCTCTATAATCGGCTGGAGTTTCTCATTGATTGCATCCATATCCTCAAAATGGATTCCTTCGATTTCAAATCCTTGTCTTGTTGTCAGGTGGACAAAACCATTGCCGTACTCCTCGGCGATTTCCTGCACCATGCCTAATACTCTGGCATCTAAATAGCCACCAGGAACACGGATTCTCGAAGCACCTATCCCTCTTTCCTTGGATACACGGTATGCATTTTTCTTCAGTTTCTTTGTATTTACATCAAGTCCCATGGAATTTCCCTCCTAATCAATCAAATTTTTACCGTCAACATAATTAAATACCGGTCCGTCTAAACATACATAGGTGGATCCAATCTTACAATGGCCGCATTTTCCAAGGCCACAGCACATCTTTCTCTCATGGGAGATCCAGATATTCTTCTCCTCAATGCCTCTTTTTAATATCTCCATTACTGTAAATTTAATCATAACCGGTGGTCCGACACAGATAAATACTGTATTTTCCGTGTCTGCGATTGGAAGATCCGGAATATATTTTGTAACCATTCCCACATGGCCTTCATACCCTTCTGGTGCTCCATCCACAGTCATAATTACATCGATTGTCTCATTCCAGAAATCAAAATCCTCTTTGAAAAGCACATCATCCGGCGATTTAAATCCGGCAATCAAAGTAAGATTGTCCACTTCCTCTTTGTGTCTTGCAAAATATTCTACGACACCACGCACTGGGGAAAGTCCTGTTCCGCCGGCAATGACAACTAAGTTCTTTCCTTTATAATTGTCTACATCAAATCCATTTCCATAAGGTCCACGGATAAAAAAGCTGTCACCAACATAATTTTCAAAAATCTCATTGGTTACTTTACCCACTTTACGGATTGTAAAATCCACTGTATTTTCACTGATTCCGCTGACAGAGATTGGAGCCTCCCCATACTTCGGAATAGATACTTCAAAAAACTGTCCCGGCTTCACATCTCCCTTAAATTCCATGCGGAAGGTATATTCTGTTTCTGTATGTTTGATCACTTCCCGGATTTTGGAAAGTTGTGGAATGTACTCATTTTTCATTACTCTTCCTCCTTTGCCAGTCTGTTTACACAATTGGAATAGGAAATATATTCCGGACAAATATCATCGCAGCGGCCGCAGCCTACGCACATTGGATAACCAAAACGCTTCTCATAATCGTAAATTTTATGCATCACTTTAAAACGCATCCGATCTCCCTGGTCTTTTCTAAACTCATGTCCACCAGCCATTGTGGTATATCCATCCACCTGACAGGATGCCCAGACTCTTCTTCTCTCTCCGGCTTTTGCATTTTCCTTATAATAAATGTCCTGCATGGTAAAACAGGTACAAGTCGGACAGGCAAAATTACAGCGCCCACAACCAATACAACGGCTTCCGTATTCTTTCCAGATTTCTTTTGTAAAACTTTCATTAGAAAGGTTCTTTGGAAGAGTCACTTTTTCCTTATTCTCTTTCACATAATCCGGGGTTACTGTAATCTGCTTTGGTTTGGCAGCATTATTTAAATCTCTTTCTGCTTCCGATACCAGAACCTCTAAAGACTCTAAGAGTCCACCTTCTTTCAGATCAAACAGGGCGTGGTCTGCTTCTAACTTCACGTATCCATCATAATTATCAGAATAGTTTGTTCCCATGCTGACGCAAAATCCCGAATCACAGGTTGTCTCACATCCCATCAGAATAAATTTCGCTTTTTCTCTTACTCTCTTATAGTAGAAGTCTTCAAAACCGTTCTTTAAATAAATCTGATCTAACCGTTTGACTGCGTGAAGGTCGCAGGATTTTAAAAAGATTAAAATTTCTTTTTCTGGTCCTTTCGGCACTGTGGTCTGATCCTCTGTGAAATAAAACAGCACTTCATGGATTTTAAGTAAAACTTCTTTAAATGAATAATCCGACTTCTTGTCCCAGACAATGTCAGAAAGTCTGTCCGGCTGACCATACCGGATTACGTCTGTATCAGAGAAACAACCTTCCCCTTCCATCCGTATCGGTGCAAAAATGTCATATTGTTCTTTCCAGCTTGAAAAAACGGCTTCTGCCTGTTCACATGTCACCTGGTATCCCATAATATACCCCTTTCTCTTTCTTTTTGATAATATTTTATCAAACCTGTCAGAGCAAATCTGTGAGGATTATCACAGATTTGAATCAAAAGAAAAAGAGGTATCCTTCGGGTACTATTATTTTTATTTTTTTAATTTATAATAAGGAAAAAGAGAAAATAATAAAGGAGGTATGACAGATGGGTATTTTTCAATTTTTTTCAGACTTAAAAACAAAACGAGAAGAAAAGCAGGCTGAGATTGAACGCAGTCTCCTTGCCGAACCATACACAGTAAAAGCAAAGGTTGTGGAAATTCTTCGCAGTCATTCACAGGAATGGGTAAGGGTCGGCGACGATGAGAATGAGACTCTTGTAGATGACTACTGGACAAAACCAGTCGTTGAATATGAAGTAAACGGCCAACCAATCCGTTCTGAGGTCGGAGAGCCACGGGTATGGAAGCACCATGGATATACCTGTCCTTATAAAGAAGGGGAATATGTTATCGTGCGGTATAAGGCTGAGAATCTCTCACGCTGTGATATTTTGCGAAAATGTTATAAAAGGAAAGCGTAAACGAAAAATTAAATATACAGTTTTTCACAAAAATATATTGACCTCAAATCAAAAAACATATATAATAACTGTACCAAAAAAAGTACTGATTTAAGTACTGATTTGAATGTAAAACGAGGTGAATTATTATGATTACAACAAAACAAGTGGATTTGAGAGCCAATATAAAAAAATACTTTGACTTGGCCTTTTCCGGCGAACCTGTCATTGTCTCCAGAAAAAAGAATGAAAATGTGGTAGTGATTTCAGAACAGGAATATAATGATCTGCAGAAAGCAAAACGCAATGCAGAATATCTTGCCAGATTAGATCAAAGCTATGCACAATTCGAACAGAAAAAAACCATTACTCTCACTATGGATGATTTAATAGTCATGGAAGCAGATGATTGGAATCCTACAGAAAAGATTAAAAAATTCATGGAGGATACGGCTTCTAATGAATGACTTTACTTTCAAGGGAGACGAATTCATTTCGTCTCCCCTATATTTTATCCTAATCTTTTTCAAAGAAATTGTATTCCTCTCCGAGCTTCACCTTACACCTCTTTTTATAATTGATCAATAAGATATCAACATAGCCATCCCCTACAACTTCCCTTCTTTATAAAACCGGGCCATACGGTCCGGGTCTGGAAGAGTGATTCGGCGTTTTTCCATCTTCATCAGTCCGGCTTCCGTGAGAGTTTTACAGATTCTTGAGACCGTTTCCCTCGGAGCACCCATCAAATCCGCAAGAAAAGTAACAGTCATGTTAAAATCTATCTCAATCCCGTCTTTTGTCGGCTTACCAAAATCCCTCGCAAGCTTCCAAAGTTTTGCCGCTAGCTTTCTTTCCATATAAATACTTCCCATTGTGTTCTTCAGCTGGTGGCTTAAACGCCAGATTTTTCTCTCCTGCTCTTCCATCACAGCTCGGACAAGGGAGAAATCTTCTTCCATATATTTTAGAAACTGACCGCTTCCAATGACAAATATCCGGCTTCGTTCCATTGTCTCATAAAAATTAGAACAATAACGGGGATTTAGTACATTTTCATTCAAAAGGACTCCTTTTCCGAAAATGAAGATAATCTTCCGTTTTCCATGATTGGTCAGATTATAGACCATCACCTTCCCAGACAAAACAAAATGCACAAGGCCTGCCGGTTCTCTTGCCCGGATAAAAACACTTTGTTTTGGCATCTCCACAATAGAGCCATTTCTCCATATCTTATCCAAGGTCGTGTGACTTACATTTTTCAGACATTCTATCTCAAACAGCCGATTTTTCCCTTCCATCTGTTATCCTTTCTGCTTTATGTGATGTGGAATCAAACCCATTTACTCCTGATGCATCCGCTTATTTTTCCTGACTCATCACCGCATGTTCTTTCTTCAGCTCCTCATATAATTGGAAAGAATCCCACTCCTTATTGTACTCAGTAAGAACCGCTTTTAAATCAATCTTTGGAATTTTGTCCTTCTTTAAAGCAAGAAGAAATTCGTCTAAACGTGCACTTCCAAATCCCTTCATCACCATCATCGGTTCTACAAATCCTTCTCCTTCATAGATTTCTCCGTGAAGCGCCACTTCTTTTGCTCCGGCCAATGCTCCCACCGGCTCCTTCAGCTGTTCTTTTTTTACTGCTTTTACCCGAATTCCAAGTTTTAGACAAACTATCTGGTATTTTTTCTGCAAACTCTTATCCACTATATTATATAATAAAACCGTTTCCCCGTTATTTTTTCTCATTCTTCCTGCCGTCCTTCCTTGTATTTTCATTTCTTCTATGATACCATACGAATATTGGAAAAACAATAAAAAGGGAGGCTGTATTTATGGAGCAAAATTTTTCTTATTATTATATTTTTAATGCGGTAGCCAGGACCGGGAATATTTCCAGAGCATCCAAAGAACTGTTTATCAGCCAGCCTGCCATCAGCAAAGCAATTAAAAAACTAGAGTCGAATTTAGGAACCCGGCTGTTTATTCGTGGAAGCCGTGGAGTCATTCTCTCAGAAGAAGGGCGGCTTCTCTATGAACATACCAAGAATGCCTTTTTAGAAATTGAAGAAGGGGAAGCCAGCTTAAAAAGACGAAGCACATTTGAGATTGGGCAGATCAGTCTTGGCACCAGCACTTCTTTATGCCGTTTCGTCCTGCTGCCCTATTTAAAAGAATTTGTCAAAAAACACCCTCACATTAAGGTGACAATTCACTGTAATCCAACCTTAGAAACCATTCCGCTCATTGAACGGGGACAGGTAGACATCGGTCTCATCGTCAATACAAAGAATCTGCGTCATATGAAATTTTACTCTCTCGGAGAAATTAAGGATTCTTTTGTCGCTACGAAAATTTATTTAGACCATTTAAAAGAGCGGGAAGGCGGCGATAAGATCGACTATTTTCAAACAGGTAATATTATGTTGATGGATAAACAGAACATGACCCGCCAGCACATTGACCACTACCTGTCCGCCCAGGGGCTGATTCCCCGCCAGATTTTAGAGGTCAACAGCATGGATCTGCTCATTGATTTTGCAAAAATCGGAATGGGTATTGCCGGTGTCACAAAGAATTTTGTAAAAGAAGAATTAAAAACAGGGAAGCTAATTGAGCTTCCCTTAGAGCAGCCAATCCCCGGACGTGAAATCGGTTTTACTTACGACACCCGTGCCTCTCTGTCCCGGAGTGTGGCTGCATTTATTGAATTTATTGAGGAAGTGCTTGGAAAATATCCTATTTAATTTTTCCTAACAGTTCCCCACAGGTTCTTATTTCTATTTCGTCACGGTATTGATCTACATGTGCCAAAATCTTTTCTAATATCTGAATCTTTCCCGGTGAGCCGATCGACTGGGGAGTAAACTGAGGCACATAAGTAAGTCCATAGTGGAGATATGCATCAAATTCTTCGATGTAATTTTCGGTTACCCTCTGATAAGAGGAAACCCTTCCCTGCCCACTTGGAAATGCCGGACCATAATTAAATGCAAAATAAGGAAAATCATGGAGATTCCAGTTCATTGGAATCTCTAACAGGCTGCCTTTCAAATCCTTATGCCAGTAAGGCATATCGTTATCATAAAGACTGCTGGAATAGCCATAGCCATGACTAACGGCTGCCTCAAAGGCCTCTTTTGTCACTTCTCCTTCCGGAGCACGAAATCCCAATGGTTTTTTACCAGAAAGCTTTGCAAGAACCTCTGTGCCAAGGGCAAATTCTTCTTCTATCTCATCTTTCTTTAACAAATGCATCGGACGGTGGGTATGTCCATGAAAAGCTAACTCATGTCCACCATCCAATATTTTTTCGACCGCATCCGGATGATTTTTTGCAATCAGTCCCGGAACAAAAACGGTCGCAGTAATCTCATGTTCTTTCAATGTCTTTAAGACACGGTCCAATCCTCTTTTGATTCCATAATCTCCCATAGAAAGGGTCTTCGGACGTTTTTCGGTTCCCTCAAACATACCAGACCAGAAACATTCACCGTCTAAATTCACTGTAAATACTGCTGTCATTTTATTATTCATCCTGTGTCCCTCCCTAATAATTTTTCCGCCACCAGGAAGCAATCTCAGAACCTTTGGCAAACCAGATTCCATCCTGGGACTTTATGTGCTGAATCAGCCGCCGATACATCATCAGTCTTCCCGGCGAACCGATAATCTGAGGATGGCACTGGATTACAAAGCAAAGACCTTCTCTATAATAGCCATCAAATTCCTGTTTAAAATTATCAAACACCTGCTCAATTCCGGCAATCCTGTCCTGTCCCGCCGGTTCTGCCGGAAATAGATTATAGCCAAACTGAACGAAATCATCTAAATCCCATTTCGGTGCCATCTCAATAAAATCGGTTACTTTTCCATCAATTACTGTCCGATAAGGGCGATCATCTCCCCGCATGGAGCTGGAATAAGAAAATCCCATCTCATTTAAAATTCCCGCCGTCTCTCTGGACCAGTCTCCCGACGGGGTCCGATATCCGATTGCTTTCTTTCCGATTACCTGTTCAAAAATACGCTGACTTTTTTCAATGATCTCCCTCTGTTTTTCCGGTGATAAATCAACATATCGCTCATGATGATATCCGTGATGACCAATCTCATGCCCATTCCTGTCGATTTCCTGACAAAGTTCAGGGTGATCTTCCATCACTTTCGCAGGAATGAAAAAGGTTGCTTTTATCTCCTCTTCTTCCAAAATAGAAAGAATCCGTCTCACTGCACAGTTTGGCCCATAATTTCCCACTGAGCTGGCTCTAAGAAATTTTTCACCGCCGGGAAAACCCCTCGCACCATTTTTCCAGATGGTATCTCCATCCACATCAAAGCTTAACATAACCGCACATTTTTTCCCTTCCGGCCATTTCAGCTGTTCATAGGTCTTTGTTTCTCCCATTCTATTGTCTCCTTTCGTTCCTTCGTTTTGGCAAGTTCATATAAAAAAATTCTGCCGCTTTTCAAACGACAGAATTTTTTCTTTTTTATAATACAGTAGACAAAAATTGTTTTGCTCTCTCTGATTTTGGATTCTCAAAAAATTCTTTCGGAGTCGTGTTTTCCACTAAAAGTCCGCCGTCAAGGAAACAGATTCTGTCCGCCACTTCCTTTGCAAATCCCATCTCGTGGGTTACAAGTGCCATGGTGATACCCGTATGAGTCAGG
This sequence comes from Lachnospiraceae bacterium, assembly GCA_030526985.1. Lineage (GTDB taxonomy): Bacteria > Bacillota > Clostridia > Lachnospirales > Lachnospiraceae > SIG292. The sequence continues at coordinate 9,404 of JAUNBT010000074.1, forward strand.
TTCTGAATTACATCAAGAACCTCTTTTACCATCTCCGGGTCAAGGGCAGATGTCGGTTCATCAAAGAGAAGTACTTCCGGTTCCATCGCAAGTGCTCTTGCAATTGCCACTCTCTGCTTTTGTCCACCGGACAGACGGCTCGGATATTCATTCGCTTTTTCTGCCAGACCGACACGCTCTAAAAGTGCCATTGCTTTCTCTTCTGCCTCTTTTTTATTCAATTTATTGACGACCATCGGTGCATATGTCATGTTTTTCAGCACCGTCATATTATGGAATAAATTAAAATGCTGGAAAACCATACAGACATTTTTTCGAATCTCTGTAATTTTCACATCCTTATCCAAAATATTTTTGCCATCTATAAAAATATTACCGCCGGTAGGAACCTCTAAAAGATTCATACAGCGAAGCATAGTGGATTTGCCGGAACCAGATGGTCCGATAATCGCTACAACTTCTCCTTTGTTGATTTCTAAAGAAATATCTTTTAATACTTCCAAATCTCCAAAATTTTTCTTCAAATGTTCTAATCTAATCACTGACACGCACCCTCCTTTCCAGATAACGTCCAAGGGCTGTAAGGGCCATTACAAGTATGTAATAAACGATTGCCGCCACAATGAATGCCTCAAACGCACGGAAGGTCTTCGCCTGAACTAAAGAAGCCCAGCGCATCGTATCCGCAACTCCGATAATAGAAACCATACTGGAATCCTTTAACAGGGCAATGCTCTCATTCACCAGGGATGGCAGTGTATTTTTAAATGCCTGTGGAAATACAATATCACACAAAAGTCTGTATCTTGGTACTCCCAGTGACATGGCAGCCTCCCACTGTCCCTTATCGACAGAAAGAATTCCTCCACGGATGGATTCTGAAATATAAGCTGCGGAATTCAATCCAAAGGTCAGTACACCGGCCTGCAGTGCTGTAATCTGATAATTGAGCAGCTGCGGGGTCGCATAGTAAATCAGCATCAGCTGTACTAAGAGCGGTGTTCCTCTAAATATGGATGTATAAAATTGTGCCAGCAAAACCAGCGGCTTTACCTTTGAAATCTTAATCAACGTAAGGATGATTCCCCATAAAAAACCTACAATTGTAGATAAAAGGGTAAATTCCAGAGTTAAAATTACCGCCTGCCAAAGAGTTGGCAGATAGTCCTGCAGTATGGTGAAATTAAGCATTTTGGGGCCCCTTTCTATTTAAGTCTGTGCCTTTATTATTGTGCGATCTCTAAGTCTTTGATCATCTCTTCATACTGGGCAGTGGATTCTTCGCCTAAATATTTTACTAAAATATCATGCATAGTTCCATCTTCCTGCATTTCGGCAAGAACTTCATTCACCTGTTCTACATACTCAGATCCTTTTGGAAGTGCAATTGCAAAAGAATCCTCTAATGTAATCTCGCTTTCGATTGTATGCATTTCCAGTTCATCATTTTCCTGTACAAATACAGCTGCCTGAGATGCGTCAAAGATACCTGCGTCACATCTTCCACTTAAAATATCCTGTACAATAAGAGGTGTATTGTCAAGCTCGGATACGGTTGCACCTTCCACTGAGTTTGCAATATTTGCATAGCTTGTTCCCATGGAAACGCCGATTGTCTTGCCTTCTAATGCAGTCAAATCTTCATATCCAGCTCCCTTAGCACAGATAATCGCATTCATTGGGAAGTAATAAGAATCTGTAAAGTCAATTACTTCTTTTCTCTCCGCTGTTGGGGAGATTCCTGATATAATAATATCAGCACGTCCGCTTTCCATTGTAGGGACTAATGCTGAAAACTGCATGTCTTGAATCTCAAGGGTCTTGCCCAGTTTTTCAGCAATGTGGTTTGCAATATCAATATCGATTCCTACGTAGTTATCTGTACTGTCATCAATGGATTCAAATGGTGGGAATGTCGCATTGATGGCTAATACCCATGTGTCGTCATCGGCAGCACCTGTCTCAGCCTTTGCCTCTGTTCCTGCCTCAGAGCTTCCTGATTCTGTCTGGCTCTGTCCACATGCAGTAAAGCTGAATGCCATAGCCAGCACTAAAAGAATTGCGGTTAATTTTTTCATTATTTTTCCTCCTTCATCTTATGAAAATAGTATCTATTAAACTGCGCAAAAGACGCAACTTTAATCTAATTTAGCCAATGGTAATGGAACCTTCCTGCCAGCTTCTTTTCCCAGCTGGAGGTGTGGCATATGCAATCTTACTCGTAAAGAGCTTTTGGCGTACCAGGCTTTCTGCCATGGAAACCGCTGCAATTGCCGAGTCAATTACCGGTATCTGCAACACTTTGGTAAGCGGTTTTGCCAGTCCTAAAAAGGATAAACAGCCTAAAATGATCACCTGAACCTCTTCTTTCTGCATTAATTTTTGACTCGCATCGATTAAGGCATCCACTGTCTTTTCTCTTTCTTTCCATACATCTATGTCGCAAAGATCAACACTTTCTATCGCTTTGATGTTCTCTGGCATCAGACCAGTCTGATAGCGGAATGCCATCTTCTCTGACATTCTTCTCTTATCCGTAATCAAAATTCCACTCTGTCGTCCTACCATCATGGAAGTCAGGCAGGAGGCCTGTCCACCGCCAACGACCGGAATCGAAAGTGCCTCCCGGCAGGCATCGAGTGCCGGATCACTGAAGCAGTAAAGTACCACTGCATCAAATCCATCTTCCTCCGCCTTCATGGCCCGCTTTACAATCTCAGGACCAGCCATCACAACATCGAAAGCCGAATCCACATACACCTTCGTCTCTGTCAGACATTCCATATATAATTCTGTGTCACTTCCCACATATTCTGAAAGAATGTGACATCTCAAATCCATCTCTTCTCTTGTCATTCCGTAATCCGGATTAATAATCATTATCTTCATCACAGATTTGTTCCTTTTCTATGCCGAATGCGACATTTATTTATAACAGATATGTTCTAAGCCCTCATAATCTAAAATCTTTGCCTTAGACTTATAAATGTCAATATATCCATCTTTTTTCAAATTCATAAGAGATCTGGAAAGAGATGGTCTTGTTACTCCGAGAAAATCAGCCAGTTCCTCCCGGTTCATCTTAAAATCCAACTCACCATTCTCATCTGCTAATTCAAACATCAGATAGGCTGCTTTTGCCTCCACCGTCGGTCCGGACAAAATATGAAGCTTCTTCATCTGAGACACACAACTGTCCGCCTGAACGGTAAACATATTCTTTATCAATGTGCTGTGATAACTACAGGACTTGGGACAAATCTGGAACAAAAACTTCCATGGAATAGCTAAGACCCGACAATCCGTCACGGCTGACGCATCATACCAATAAGTCTCCTCTTCTCTGTGCTGAATCAATATCCCGAATACTTCTTTTTCATGAATTTCAAAAAAAATGGTTCTTCTTCCCGAAAAATAATTCTTTGTCACTAAAACTTTTCCAGTAAGCAGTAGAAAAATGTATTCTGGCTTTTCATCCTCCTGGAATACTGTCTGCCCTTTTTGGTAATCTTTCACAAAAGCTCCGGAACAGGCAATAATCTGTCTTATCCCTTCTACACTGAAATCCTCAAATATATCTGTATGCGCAATCAAATCATAATTCATATTGGTCCCCAATCACTGTCTTCTTATGCATGAATGTGATAATGAATAATTATAACAGTATCCCTTCATCTATTCTGTAACATATGTTACAGAATTGTTTTTGTTCGCCGTTTCTCCTTTATTTCCTTTAAAAAAAAACTTCTTTTTGCGAAGATAAGATTGTATTTTTATTCATACATACATTTTTCATGCATATTTTATAAAAAAACGGGAATAATGACAAAGGACCACAGTACTAACGATCTGTCTCTGTCAGCACTGCAGTCCCAATTATTCTATCTCTAATCTACAAGCTTTTATTCGAATCTTCTCTTAAACGATCTTTCTGATCCAGCCTTCCGGTGCCTCTACTTCGCCCATCTGGATTCCTGTCAGTAAATCATACAACTTCTTCGTCACAGGTCCCATCTCGTCCATGCCGCTTGGGAAACAAATCTCTTCCCCGTGATCTACAATCTTTCCAACCGGAGAGATAACAGCAGCCGTTCCGCAAAGACCACACTCTGCAAACTCGGAAAGCTCAGAAAGCTTAACCGGCCGCTCTGTTACGGTAAGTCCAAGATAATGCTCTGCCACATAAACAAGAGATCTTCTTGTAATAGAAGGAAGAATGGAATCAGACTTCGGAATTACCAGATTACCATCTTTTGTTACAAATAAGAAGTTTGCTCCACCTGTCTCTTCCACATAGTTTCTTGTTCCCGGATCTAAGAATACATTCTCATCA
>JAUNBT010000399.1 GCA_030526985.1 Lachnospiraceae bacterium
AGCATTGTTCTGCCACCAAAGGAAGCATTTCCTCATAACGGGAAAGCTGTTTTGCTTTCAGACCACCTCTCATATTTTCTTTCATAATCCGGTGAATCTGAAGATCCGGGTAACGCCGGATGGGGGATGTAAAATGACAGTAGTAGGAAGCGGATAAGCCAAAATGTCCTACATTTACCGTTGTATACTTTGCCTGCTTCATCGATCTTAATGCTAGACGACTGATCAACGGTTCCTCCGGCGTCCCTTCAATCTGAACCAAAAGTTTTTGAATTTCTTTTGGATGAATGTGCTCTCTTCCTGTTTTTAAATAATAGCCAAAATTTCTTATCATCGTCTCTAAACGGAGAATTCTCTCCTGATCCGGCGTCTCATGGGTTCGATATACGAAAGGAATTTCCTGCCAAAAATAATCTTCTGCCACTGTTTCATTTGCCATCAACATAAAATCTTCGATCAGCTTTGTCGCCTGATTGCGCTCATAGGCTTTCAGCTCCACGGGATGCCCTTTTTTATCCAATATAATCTTTGATTCCGGAAAATCAAAATCAATGGATCCTCTTTTTCTTCTGCGTTCCCGTATTTTTCCGGATAGTTCGCCCATAAGTTCAAACATACTGACCAGATTCTCATAGCGTTTTTTTGTTTCCTCGTCCTTTAGAAGAACAGCATTCACAGCAGTATAGGTCATTCTTTCATCAACCCGGATTACTGTCTCCACAATTTTGTGACTGACTAGCTTTCCTGTATCGTCAAGATCCATAAGACAGCTTAAAGCCAACCTGTCGCATCCGGCATTTAAAGAACAGATTCCATTGGAAAGCTCCTGAGGCAGCATGGGGATTACACGGTCAACAAGATATACGCTAGTCCCCCTTTTCAATGCTTCCCTGTCAAGAGCAGTTCCGGCTTTGACATAGTGACTGACATCAGCGATATGCACACCTAAGTGATACCCTTTTTCGTCCTTTGAAAGGGTGATAGCATCATCTAAATCCTTCGCATCTTCCCCATCAATCGTCACTGTCGGCCATTCTCTTATGTCCATCCGGTTTCTGTAATCCTCCGGTTTTAACTGAACCGGAATATTTCTAACTTCCTCTCTTACTTCTGGTGGAAATGAAGTAGGCAGTCCATAGGCTTTTGCAATAGACAGGATATCTGTTCCCGGCTCATTGATATGTCCTAGGATTTCTGTCACAATTCCCTCCGGACTCTTTCTTCCATTCCCATAATTCGTAATCTTAACAACTACCTTATGTCCGGTTATAGCTCCTTTGCTCCGTTCTTTTGGAACATAGACATCCACCGGAATTCTTTGATTATCCGGAATGACAAATCCTGAATTCTTATTCTTCTCAAATGTCCCGACTAAAGAATCCATCCCTCTTTTTAAAACCTTTTTGATTCTGCCTTCCATATTTTTCTTACTTTGGCCATTTTCTTCTGTCACTTCCACTAAGACTTCATCTGTGTGAAAGGCACCTCCAATTTCAGATTCTGGAATAAAAATATCTTTCTCAAGTCCTTCTACCCGTACAAATCCAAAACCTCTCTGGTTCGCCTCAAAAATCCCTTTATAAATCTTTTTATCCGCCAAAAGGTATTTTCCCTTCTGGGTCTTTTCCACACGGCCTTCTTCCACCAATTCTGTCAAAAGATCTGACAAAAGATACCTGTCCTCCGGGCTCACATCTAACATAAACCCAATTTCCTTCAATTTCATAGGATGATAAATCTCTTCACCCATAAAGTTAAGAAGCATCTGCTTTCTTTCTTCTTTTAAATTCTGATCCATATTTTACTCCTGTTTATAATGAAAAAGCTGCTGCAAAAGAATATTATGGTTCTTTCGCAGCAGCCTTATCTTTCTCTTAATTATTGTATCACACAAAGAACAACACCTACGACAAAAAATAAAATGCCGCATACTGTCGTTGCCTTTAACAGCTTGCCTTCCATTGAACGTCCTTTATTCTTGCCCCAGTAAGTATCAGCCATTCCGCTGATTGTTCCAAGACCTGCGTCCTTACCTTCCTGCATCGTCACAAGTACAACCATTGCAAGACATATAATAATAAAAACAATCGTTAATGCCATCTTCATCTATTCCACACCTCCATGTTCTCCTTGTTCCTTAAACCTAACTATCTGATAGAATACCACAAAATAGCGGATGGCACAAGTCTTTTTTCGGATTTTCCAGGGTTTTCTGTTTTCAGATTTTGCTTTTAGTGCCTTTTTGTGCGTATTTCATCCTCGATTCTAAGGAGACGATTATATTTTGCCGTCCTGTCGGAACGGCAGGGGGCTCCAGTTTTAATCTGCCCTGCATTTAATGCTACGCTAAGATCTGCAATT
>JAUNBT010000400.1 GCA_030526985.1 Lachnospiraceae bacterium
CAAGCTGGGCATCTGCGGAGAACACGGCGGCGACCCGAAATCCATCGAGTTCTGCAATGCAGTAGGACTCCAGTACGTGTCCTGCTCACCGTTCAGAGTACCTATCGCCAGACTGGCAGCAGCGCAGGCAGCAATCAGGGCAAAATAAGGGCTCTTATGTGGATCATTACAGTTTAAAACATAGTATAAACAAAGGCGCTTGCAACATATCAAAAGTTGCAGGTGCCTTTTTGTTATAGATTTTGCTGCAGAACCACAGCCGAAGAGGCTTTTAGGACGTGGGGCATAGACTTATTTTTGAAGTATGTAGGTTAGTTCTTTTTCTGCGATTTTTGCTATGAAGCGGTGTGCGGCAGGTGTAAGATGGAGTCCATCCAGATATAAGCCTTCAATTGGATGATTTTTTGTGATTTTCTCAAATGATTCGTAAAAATCAAGGTGCGGAAGGTTGAAGCAGGTACAGAATTCTTTACTCCATGCATGAAATCGCTTATGTAGTTTCAAAACATGCGAGAAATCACTGAAATTTGCCCAATCGTTGCGGACCTGTTCCGGGAGAAACCCAGGAGCAACTCCGACGATCGGAAAGATTTGATGATGATAAGCTTGATGAACCATAGACATGTAATTGTTTTGTGGAGTTGCCAGAGAACTCCCGCAAATGAAGTCGTTGATGGAGCCGGTGATTAGGACATAATCGGGAGTCTGCGCGACTACATCTCTGTAAAAGCGCGCTAGCATTCCCGACGTAGTGTCGCCATTGATGCCTTTATTTATGAGTTGGATTTCATGGTGTTTAAAAATAGAAATCCAATTTTCACTCTTTTTTACACCAAAACCACGAGTAAAGCTGTCTCCCAGACAAATTATTTTCATTGTTCTTCCCCTGCATATAAAGCATTTACGTATCAAACATCAACTGGCAATCAGTTGGACAGTATAAGACATGCTGTCTAAAGCCATTTGGACAACGCCATTGAGGTAATCATCGGAAACATCTGACTTAAATTCAAACTCCGGAAGGAATTCTTTTGAAAGGATGTGCTCGCAACTGCTGTTGATTTGTGCATAAGATTCTTTGCTGAAGGCACTGCCGGTAACCAATATTTTTGAAGGCGCAAGTACAGTAATGATTGCTGTAATTACCGTGATCATTGAGTCATGGAATTTTTCCTTTTCAGATTGCGTGGAAGGTGAGTTAAAGTTCATATAGCTGATTTCTCCTGCCAAATTCGTATCGCCTCGGTACATTTTATCAGCAATGATGAATCCTGCACCGACCGGATGTCCCTTTGGTGCAATAATTGCGGCAAACGTCTTTCCCTTTAGTTCGCGGTGGTGTTTGAAATAGCCATATGCAGTCAGGTTTGGACTGCTGGCAATTTTTACATCTATTCCATGTTTTTCTTTTATACTTTTTGCCAAATGGATCCCGTTCAGTTCTGAAACGTCGTTGACTAAGATGTTTCCTTCTTTATCTGAATATCCAGGGATGCCGATACCGAGTGCCCGTATTGCAGGATATTTCGAAAGTAGGATTTCGAGAATCGCTTCAATGATATCAAGACTCAAACAATGATACGAGTCGCTGCCCTTCTCTAATATCTCACCGGATAAGTTTGATATAACGTATCTTAATATGTGAAGATTGTCGTCAGAATGGATAGTCATTCCAATAACAAGAGAATGATTCTTGTTGTACAGATACTTTCTGGCAGGGCGGCCTCCCCTGCCATTATCTAATTCGTCTTCAAATACTTCGCCGGTGATAAGTAAATCATTTAAAATGGTGCCGCATGTGGCAATGCTAAGACCTGTTTCCCGTGAAATTTCAGTACGGGTTGCCTTTTCCAATTTTCTCAGTGCTTTTCGCACTAAGTTAGTATTGGTCTCCTTAACGCGAAAAGTATTATTTATCAAAATAGAACTCGTCATGAGATGCTCCTTTGACTTAACAAAAATATACTACTTATATAATGCCTTATATTAATACAAAAATCAAGTGATAAAATATTGTTTTAACAAAAATTTAAGATATTACTTGACAAAAGACAAAATATAAGTGTATAGTTATATTAACTGTTAATAAAACTATTATAAAAAGCAAATTTAATTAACGATCTATTGAGAACTATTTGGAGGTGAACATGAATCTAAAAGGGAAAGTCGCAATCGTTACCGGTGGCGCAAAAGGAAACGGCAAAGGAATCGTAGAGGAAATGGGTAAACAAGGTGCGACGGTTGTGATCATGGGACATGCATCACAACTGCAGGAGACAGTCGATGAAATGAATACCAAAGGGTATGATGTTTACGGTATTGTAGTTGATGTTCGTGATAA
>JAUNBT010000401.1 GCA_030526985.1 Lachnospiraceae bacterium
GGGAAAGACAGGACGGGTCTATGGCTCACTTAACAGTCTTCTTACAACAATGAAAGGCATTCCTCTTGCTTATAATAAAGATATGCAGGAAGATAAGGAACTGACTTTTGACGCAATTGACACAGTAAAGGGCTGCCTTGCCCTGTTTACCGGTATGATGGATACTATTACCTTTAAGAAAGACAATATGGCTGCCAGTGCAAAAAATGGTTTCACCAATGCGACAGATGCCGCTGACTATTTAGTAAATCATGGCGTTCCATTTCGAGATGCCCACGGCATTGTCGGCAGTCTGGTTCTTACCTGTATTGAGAAAAACATTTCTCTCGACGAACTGCCTTTAGAGGACTACAAAGCAATCAGTCCCGTATTCGAAGAAGATATCTACGAAGCGATCAGTTTAAAAACCTGTGTCGAGAAGAGAAACACCATCGGTGCCCCTGGTCCTATCGTAATGGAACAGGTCACCGCTGCTAACGAGAAATATCTTTCCAACCTTACAATGGATCAGATTACACTGGAAAAATAAATCACTATCAGATATAGAAATGGAGCGATTATGCATTCCTTTAAAAAAATATTTTTATTGCTTCTGATTGGAGGTACTCTATTTTTAACTGGCTGCGGCATTCGTGTCGCAACCGACTTGTCCCTTGATCAGGATTTTAAAGGCAGCCGGACGATAACTTGTTTTGTCTCTGCGAGTGATATGCTCCAGTATTTTAAAGGGGACAGTAAAAATATTGACAATATTATTGAGAATAATTGTCCCGACTGTCTGATTTATTCAAAAAAAGAGACAGATTCCGGTACGGAATATCAATTTCGTCTGGAATTTCAATCTTTAGAGGATTACAAGACCTCTTTGGGTTCTGTCCTTAATTTTAGCCCGGAGATTACATATCATGGCTCATCAAGCGTATTTTCCAAGGGGATTTCCATTCAGGAGAACTTCACCAGTTTAGATCTTTTACGCTGGTTCGAAGTACTGCTGCAGGAAGAATACAACATCAGTGATTCTCAGATTGAATCCTTATGGGAAGTTGGAGACACCAAAGTGGAATTTTCAGGGACCAGCTATGAAAGTGAACCTCAAATATCGATTTCTTCCATGGAATACTCTGATTTTGATGGGATTGAAATCTACACAACAGAAAAAGACGACCGTACTTACGAACGTCTGATTCGTTTTAAGGTTCCCACTTCCACTTTAAATAAACATTCTGCAGAATTAGAAGACTACTTTGCAGATCATCTGCCAAAAAAAGCGGAGGGTATCTGGGTACCTGTAAAAACCGGAAAAAACTATGAACTAACGCTTTACGCTGACAGTTTTTCAGAACTTTCATCGATGACCGCTGTCGCCCTTGATTGCACAAGTGAACAGCAGTCTTTAGTTTCCTCCACCTTTTCAGACTACCAGTTTTTCCAATTTGATTTGGAACGAACAGAACAGTTAGATTTTTCTTATTTTTTATGCACAAAAGATGAAGAAGTTCCCGTTGCGTATTATTATAAGCCAAATTCTTTGACCGAACCAAAGACGGTGGACATACAAAAGAAAATAAATAATAATTTTACAGGAAAAGCAGATAAAAACGGTTTTTATTGTCTGTTTGATGGAAACTGCACCACGTTAAATGTAGGATTTTTAGGAGAGATGAACCTTTTCGTCTCCTCCTATCAGATCACAACGATATTAAAAGATAACGGAGCCCTGGAACGAAGCTTTACCTTTACGTTCCAAAACGATTTAATCGATCCTGAAATACATCAGCTGAACAGTTTTTTTAAAAAAAATAAAACAGCCCATCTGACAATGAAAGGTGATTTTTCGGATGAGATTGGAACCCTTACGATTACACAAAAAGGGACAAAAGACGATTTAAATTATTCTTCCCGGCTTCTCTTTGGTTCAGAGAATAATTCTGCCGATTATAAAGAAGGCCATTCTCTTTTGGCGGTGTATCAAGATACCAGTTTGACCGAATCCATCGATTTATCCCGGTTTCTTGGAAGTACGAATCAGAAGTTGACAGGAGAATATGTTTTTATCAACGAATCGAGCGAGACACTAAATAAATTTTCCATCCATTCCGGGCAAAGTGATATCAGCTATAAGGAAACGAACCAGAACAATCATTATATGGCAGACATTTCCGGCTGTCTTTTCACTGTCTCTTACACAGGAAGTCTTTTTGACCCCTTTGGAATGATAGTCTTTGTCATTTTACTGCTCGCTCTTGTCGCTGCCACTCTCTTTCTTATCAGAAAAAATCCGATGAATAGATTAGAAAAGTTCTAAGTCAGGGGCTCAAAACTAGGAGCTTGAGAAGAAC
>JAUNBT010000075.1 GCA_030526985.1 Lachnospiraceae bacterium
ATTAGTACCACTCTCGTGATTATTTACTTGTTGGGTTAATTATACATGTAGACATTAAAAAACAGGTCGCTTGAAAAACGACCTGTTTTTTAGGATATGATACATGGCAATCCATGCTCTTCAAGCTGAATATCCAGCTCAATCATATCGTATATTTTATTTTCAATAAAATATGTAAAAATAATATCAGTTTTATCACAAGGTGATAATGCATAACCTGCTCTTGCAAGCAAATCTTTTGCCTCATCCAGATTCAGCATAACTCCAATGCAAAGACAAAGAGCTGTAATCTTCTGGGGATGATATTCTTTATTGTTTTTTATTTTTGAAAATACCTTTTTATCAACAATGGCTCTTTTGTAAACTGTAGTATTGTCCAATCCCTTTGACTGAATCAAAAACATCAGGTACTGGGAGAACGTATCCGAAATATGTTTCATTCTCTCTTCCAACCTGCTTTCGTGTTCTTCCTTAAAATCAATCGCTGTATTTCTTACAGAGCTGCTCCTGGCAATTGGCATTTGGGGTCTTAAAACATCTTTTTTGGCAAAAGTGTCAAAAGAATTTGTTCCATACTCCTCTTCTTCTTTTGCATATACATAATTTTGATTAATGTATGTTTCCAAATCCGGGTATAGGTGTGCACCCATTTTTGTTGTCTGTGAATCAAATACAACCAGAACAATGCTCATATCTTCTGATAAAAGAAATGCAGTTATCTCATCTATTGCAATTCGCATCCCTTCTTCCTTTGGATATCCGAAACTACCCGTTGAAATTAATGGAAATGAAATCTCTTTTATCCCATGTTCTTTTGCCAGTCTTAAACTGTTACTATAGCAGGCCCGGAGTTTTTCTTCTTCCCTCTTCCCGCCATTTACATAGAATGGGCTTACTGTATGAATAATATATTTTGCAGCAAGATCAAACCCAGGAGTGATAAATGCTTCTCCTGCTGGTACATTTCCAATATGCTCTCTTCTGTAAGCAAGCAGTTTTTCATACCCTGCTGCCTGATAGACCGCTGCATCGCAGCCAGCGCCTACACAGACAAATTCATTTGCAGTATTTACAATTGCTTCTGTCTGCATCTTCGTGATGTCATTACGAACTATTTTAAACGACATTGAATCACCAACTTTCCCATTGTTATTCGTTTCATTCAATTCATGATATCGCATTTTCCACTTAATGTCTATAAGCCTATGTATTGTAGAACCATCGCATGAGTGCTATAATAAACTCAATGATTAAAAAAGGAGAGAATGACATGAAGAAAAAAACATGGAAAGTATTAGCAACATTTATTCTTGCAATGATCGTATTGGTCGGATTTACAGGAATAGAGACAAAAGCAGCATCTACAGAATGGAAGGCAACAAACAAATTCAAGAAAACAGTGACATTGACAAAGGATAACAAAAAGGAAGGAATATATTACAGCTTTACAGATATTGAAAACGCTTCTTATGAAAATGTAAAAGTGACTTCTTCAAAAAAATCTGTCGCTACTGTGAAAAAAGATTATTTGGACATGGAATTCAGGGTCTACCCAAAAAAAACCGGGACCACAAAGATTACATGGACCGCTACTGATCCAAAAACAAATAAGCAATTAAAGCGAACAGGCACGATAAAAGTCGTTAAATATGAAAACCCTTTCAGCTCATTAAAAATAGAAAGTAAGAATTACGCTTCAAAAGCAAAAAAGGATTATTCAGTTGCCAATATAAAAACAAACAAGACAAAACTGAAATTGAACTATAAGTTAAAAAAGAACTGGAAGCTCGTTTCAGGTGGTTACATGACTTGGAATCCAAATAATTGCAAATGGAAATCACAGAAAATAAAAAATGGAAAGACCTATACATTACAAAAGAATGCTCCCACAAGTTTCAGTTTTAATGTTAAAAATACCAAAACGGGGGCAACAATGTACATGGGTATAGCTGTAAATGAATAATAGTGATAAACAATTCAACAGGGCGGGTGTGATATTTATGTCACATCTGCTCTTTTTATGCAATAGGATTCTGAATAGTCTTAAAAGGCTATTTACAAATTGAATATATGTTCACTATAATTATTTCAGGTCCATTATGAGCCTGTGTGTTACATTGCCAAGTATATATTCTATTTGAAACATTCACTCCGATTGGATCATGCATCGGAATGAGGTTTTCTGTTCGATGTTTATAAAAAATGTCCGGTGCTCTATCCGAGAGTGGACATTGCGAGCACCGTGGCCTCCCCGAAGAGTGGGGATAAATTTTTACACCAATGCAAACTCATTTTCTTCAATAATCGCCTTGATTTCTTCTGTTGACTTTTCTGTCAAGTCCATTATCTGTTCCAATGTATAGCCTTTATTATGCATCTTAATGACAATCTCTTTTATAGTATCTTCTCTGATTCCCTGACTTAAATTACACATAACGCTCACATCCTTTCTCAAACTTTCCTCAAGCGGAATATCATATTCATTTCCGATAATGTTTAATTTCTCGTTTACGGATAATCTTTTAGAAAGCAATGCTCCCAATAAACGATGAAGTTCATATGTCTCATCATGTTCAGGAAGCTCATCTGACAGTCCAATCATGACTATATTAATGATGTCACGCTTTCCTTTCCAATGGTAATCACCTACCATTGGCTCATCTATCAGATGCATATGATTCATACTGTTTTCTTTCATATTCATACAGATCCAAATGGAAAAGACACGCTTAATGTCATCATAGTTCGTATTTACGAAGTCTCTTCCTTTTTGCGATGAAATGAGCCTGCTTACATAAAAGGTTGCCCTATTCAAGATATCGTATCCGGTCGGTTCATCCTTTTGTGCCTCTACATTGATTATGATCTGCGAAAGTCCATCTCTCATCCTCACGTAAAATACAATATCAAACCTAATCATCCCCTCATTAATCTCAGCATTTTCCGAATTAAACCCGACCAGATTCGCACCATTTTCCTTTTCAGTGTTCGTCATTCCGGCTTCGATGGGGACAGTGCCGATCATTGGTTCTCCTTCGATGTGGAGGACAATATCTTTTATGTCCATCATTTTAAATTCATCGACAGTCTTTGCCAATATATACGCAAGGATGTATTTGTGTCCCAGGAGCTTTTTGGCTTTTTCATCATACTGGGCATTCTTGTTTGCCGCTTTGATCGTATTCTTAATCTCTTTGTCCATGGTCATCCTTCCTCTGTATTTTTTGAGAATCTCTTGCTGTGATACAAAAGGTTCTTAACTATAATTATTATAACCTAAACCCCTGATTCTTGCAACTTTGGACTCTGCAATCCCCTATCTCCCCCAATCTAAACCACCTGCGTGCTACGGAAAAGGTTCAATTATGAATAGGAAAGAATAACTCTCAATGGAAGCAAAATTTTCTGATCGACGTTTATAAAATTAATGTCCAATACTCATACCGTTCAGCACTCCCATTATCTGTCTCGTTATTGTTGCAATTTTTTTCTTTGTGCATAACACAATTCTCCTTTTCCATTATTAGTATGGGAAAATATGGATTTGTTAATGGTCGGGGATGAAAATAGGATCAAATAGGGTTGATGTCTGGAGAATAGGACGGATGGGGATGGCATGGAAAAGACCATTCCGTAGAGTTGGTTGGGAATGGTCTGAATTGTATATTATTCTATTTTGTTCTTATCACTTTCTTATAAATGGTCCAGCCGGAACAGTATTTCTTTCCGTTCGCGGTCTTATAGGTCCGGATACGTACATAATATTTCTTTTTTGATCTCAATTTCTTGACCGTGATGAACGTTGTCTTATTCTTTTTGACATTTACTTTCTTCACGTTCTTCGTGAACTTTTTATCGGTCGCCAGTTGTATCTCATATCCGGTCGTCTGTGTCCCCTGCTTTTTCCATTTGATTTTCAGTGCACGTTTTGAAGCGGATACTTTCGTGGCTCTGGTTGATCTGGGTAGGATGCGGAATGTCTTGGTCAGTGTTCCGCTATACCTATCCCCTTTGAATGTGACTTTGATCGAAGATGTACCGACTTTTTTATTATTACTGTACGTGACCGTATAATATGCCTTATCGATCGTCCTGCCATCTGTATCCATTACTGTTACGGACGGTTTCTTTGATTTCCCATTATACACAGCAGTCGGGGATTTTATATTGACTGTGTTTGGGGATGCAATGGTCTCATCTTCTAATACGGCACCACAAGTGGTACATATGGACCGGATCGATCCGGGAGCGGTCGGTATGGCGGGCTGGGTTGATTGGGTTATGTCGTGGGATGCGCCTTCTTTTAACAGTGCATGGCACTTGCAGATACCATCATGTGTTCCTCCTATATCGCTCCATATAGAAACACTGCAGTCTTCTGTCCGGATAAATACTGTATTCTGGTCATATACATCGTGTTTTCCTGCTGTATTAGAACCGATATAATAAAGTCCATCTGCGGCTTTATATCCACGTCCATAGTTTTCCCCACAGACTGAGCATTTAAGGTCAAAAGCATCTTTTCCGCCTGATGCAGCCGGCTGCCACACCAGGGTATGCTGCCCTGTCTTTTCAATCGTCTTTGTCTGCAAGGAATCACAGTTAAGACAATGGAATGTCTTTACCCCATCAGATACACAGGCGGCTTCTGTTGTTACGGTGCCATCGTCCCACTCATGTCCTGTCGCCGGGACAAATTGGGATGCAAGGGAATCACATCTGGTGCACATCTGCGTCACATATCCATCCTCTGTACAGGTCGCGCTCGGTGTGTCTATATCAACATAATTATGTCCCAGTTTCGGGATTGTTTCCGCTTTAACTGCATTACAGACAGTACATGTCTGGGTGAAAGAACCATCAGTCAGGCACGAAGGATTTTTTGTCGTACCGGCATCCCAGGTGTGGGATAGTGAGGGGATGGGGAGGTCTGGGACAAAAGACGTTGTTCCGTTTACTTGTAAAGTACCTATTATTTCTATGATTCCATGATTATATAAGTCTCCATTAACAGTTAAGGAACTTTCGATTCTTAAGGTACATCCTTCCTTAATATAAATATTATTAGCAATAGTTACATCCTCCGTAACAGTAATATCCTCATCGACAATACCGTGCATCAGTTTCTGCATGGGCGTAAATTCTTCCGCTTTTACTTCCATTCCGTGCCCGCCTATGATCAATGCCGCTAGTGCCATTACACACAGCATGATCTTCCTCATTTTTTTCATATCATACTCCTCCTATGTATTAATATTTGTACAATCCATGATACAGGAATCCTATTGGAACAGGAAGACACTTTTTTGTTATATATAAGTAAAAATGACATAGACTCTCAGAAAATAAAACAGACCCTCAAATGAAAGAAGATTCTCTCTCATTCAGGGTCAGTATAGGTTTCGTTAAGGATAATTTAATTTGCCTTTTTGGGGCGTTTTGGGGATGATCGGGGTTGCCCTTGCTTAAAGGTTGTTCAAAGGCAAAGGGAATTTTACCCAAAAAGGCAAAGAAACTCAGTCCGATTTTTCCGGTCGGAAAAGGAACAGATTTCCAGTTCCGCACCCCCGGATAACCCTCCATCACCCTCATCAAATCTGTTTTCCGTACCTCTTGAAAAACGCCGGAAACGCCGTAAAATAGGGGTTTGTAAGGGTCTGTCAGGGTCTGTCCGCCCCGTTCTCGGCAAATAAAAAAGACCCTCAAATGAAAGAGGTTTCTCTCTCTCATTCAGGGTCAGTATAGGTTTCCGCTTAGGATAATTTAATTTGCCTTTTGGGGGCGGTTTGGGGCTAATCGGGGTTGCCCTTGCTTATAGGTTGTTCAAGGACAAAGGGAATTTTACCCAAAAAGGCAAAGAAACTCAGTCCGATTTTTCCGGTCAAAAAAGTAATAAATTACCAATTCTACACCCCCGGATAACCCTCCATCACCCTCATCAAATCTGTTTTCCGTACCTCTTGAAAAACGCCGGAAACGCCGTAAAATAGGGGTTTGTAAGGGTCTGTCAGGGTCTGTCCGCCCCGTTCTCGGCAAATAAAAAAGACCCTCAAATGAAAGAGGTTTCTCTCTCTCATTCAGGGTCAGTATAGGTTTCCGCTTAGGATAATTTAGTTTGCCTTTTGGGGGCGGTTGGGGGATGATCGGGGTTGCCCCTGCTTATAGGTCTGACAGGGTCACTTCAGTCCCATCTCTCCACACCCGCTCAAGTTCATAAAACAAGCGATTCTTTTTATCGAAAATATGTACAATAATATCTCCATAATCCAAAAGTACCCAGTTGCCCTGGCGATAACCTTCTACCTGTCGTGGATCACAGCCAAGTTTGTGAAGTTCTTCATCTACACTGTCGACCATGGCCTGTACCTGGTTGTTATTATTTCCACTGGCGATGATAAAATAATCTGCTATCGTAGATACCTTTTCAATATCAATTACAGTGATATCTTCTGCTTTTTTCTCTTCTAATGCAAGATAGGCGGTTTTTGCCATTTCTTTTGCTGTCATTTTGTTACCTCCTGTAGTATTCATAGGTTGCAAAGGTCGTTGGATCAATCACAGATCCATTTTCCTTAAGATAGGTCAGTGTATGGTCAAGGATAGTCGTCAAACATAAATCAATGTTCTGAAAAGCAAGCTGGCGAATCGTGGAAAGATTCGGTGCCTTATCCCTGTTTGGTTCCATATAATCGGCAATATATATGATTTTGTCTAATAGAGTCATCTCCGGGCGTCCTGTCGTATGCCAGGTAATTGCAGAAAGAATTTCCTCATCTTTTACACCGTATTTTGAAGAAGCCAGATAAGCTCCTACTTTGGCATGAAGAAGTTCTGGGAAATTTTTCTCATATTTATTGACGGGAAGATCGTATTTTTTACATTTAGAAAGAAGTTTGTCTCCGGGGAAATATTTTGCACAGTCGTGTAAAAGACCGGCAATTCTCGCTTTTTCAATATCAGCACTGTAACACATGGCAAGGGCTGCCGCAGTGTATTCTACTCCTAATGTATGTTCATATCGCTTCTCTGATAATTTGTTTTTTAAAACTGCTCTCATATCATCAATCTGATACATCATAATTCCTCCTGATATAGACCATGTTCCAAAATATATTGTTCTACCTTTTGTGGAAGAAGATAGCGGATACTTCTGCCTTCCTTACAACGCCTACGGAGATTGTTCGAAGAAATCTCTAAATTTGGCGTGTAAAGACAGTGAATCCGGCCTTCCTCATATTTATTTTCAAGATATTCAATCTGCCCTTCAATTGCATGAGAAGATACATCGTCCCTGGCTGCAACCAAGAGAAATGCCATCTTAAGAATCGCTTCCGGTTCTTTCCAGGTCTCAAAATGATACAAAGAATCTGCACCCATAATAAAATAGTATTCTGTATCCGGATTGTTCTGGGTCAAAATTTTGAGCGTTTCTACTGTATAGATGGCTCCATCCCGCTGCATCTCTAAATCGGAAAAGGCAAAGGCTTCATTTCCTTCAATTGCAAGTTTGACCATGGCAATCCGGTCCTCTAGAGTGGCAGATTGATTTATTTTTTTATAGTAAGGGTTTCTGGTTGGCATAAACAGTATCTTATCTAAATGAAATTGTTCATAGGCTGTTTGACCTAAAACAAGATGACCATTATGAATAGGATTAAAAGTTCCTCCCATAATACCGATTTTTTTCCGGCTCATTTTTACCTCCCATAAATTGTTTTCCTTCAGGCTTTTGGCAGTTCGATTTTTTTCTTGTCTTTTGATTCTTTGTATAGAACAATCTTTTTACCGATAACCTGAACTACCTGGGAACGGGTCCGCTCAGCCAAAACTTCTGCAATCTGACGTGGATCATCCATACAGTTTTTTAGTACAGATACCTTAATTAATTCTCTGGCATCGATTGCCTCTCTTACTGCTTCAATGATTTCTGGCGTAAGGGAAGCCTTCCCAACCTGAAAAATGGGATCTATATTCATTGCAAGCCCTTTTAAATAGGCGCGTTGTTTACTTGTCATAGTTCTCTCCTTTTATTTTAACGGTAGTATTCAAATTCCAAATTGTAAAGTTTTACAGTATCGCCTTCTTCGATTCCGAGTGCCTCGAGTTGTTTTAAAATGCCGTTGTCTTTTAAGAACTTTTGGAAGAAATCAAATCCTTTTTCAGATTCTAAATTCGTGTATCCAAGCATCCTCTCTACCTTCGGCCCCTCGACTAAGAAAACACCCTCTTCTTCTTCGCTCTTTGATACGAGAATGGAATCTGATATCTCGGAAGTTCTGTCAGGAACATATTCTGTTTCAAATTCAACTGGCTCATCCGGAAGCTCGGCAAGCAGTGTATTGACATGCCATAAAAGCTCCTTTACGCCCTGACCGCTTACTGCGGAAATTGGAAATACTTTTACACCGGAATGTTCAAATTCTTCTTTTAAAAGAGTGATTACATCTTCTCCTTCTTCACCGGATACGGCATCCATCTTGTTGGCTGCAATAACCTGGGGACGATTCAAAATCTCCTCATTATACTTTCGCAGCTCATCATTGATTGATTTGATATCTGCAATCGGGTCTCGGCCTTCCACAGACGCTCCGTCTACCATATGAATGATTACTTTTGTTCTTTCAATATGACGGAGAAACTCATATCCCAAACCAACTCCCTCAGATGCGCCTTCGATAATGCCAGGAATATCTGCAATGACAAATCCCTGTCCTTCTGCCAAATCAACAACACCTAAATTAGGATTCAAGGTTGTAAAATGATAATTCGCAATCTTTGGTCGTGCATTGGTCACTCTTGATAAAAAGGTGGATTTTCCAACGTTAGGAAAACCGACTAATCCGACATCAGCAATGACTTTAAGCTCTAATTGAACCCAAAGCTCTTGTGCCGGCTGCCCCGGCTGGGCATATTTTGGTGCCTGCATTACGGAAGTGACATAGTGGCGGTTACCCTTTCCACCTCTTCCTCCTTTTAAAAGTACAACCGGTTCCTTTTTATTGGACATGTCCATAATCACCTTGCCGCTTTCGGCATCTTTGATGATCGTCCCCGGTGGTACCTTGACAATCAGATCATCGCCGCTGGCACCGCTGCATTTGCGCTTGCCACCTTCCTGTCCATCTCCGGCACAATATTTGCGAATGTGTCTAAAATCTGCTAATGTATTGATTCCCTCATCTACAACAAAAATCAGATCACCTCCGTTGCCGCCGTCTCCGCCGTCTGGTCCGCCGTTTGGTACATAGAGCTCTCTTCGAAAGCTGACATGTCCATCGCCGCCTTTACCGGAACGAATATATATCTTTGCTCTGTCTGCAAACATGGTAACACCTGCCTTTCTTCTAAATAGTTATAAAATGTAAAGAAAACGGCCTCAAATCACAATAGGATTGAAGCCGTTTGTCATATTTAAATTACGCTACTGGATATACAGAGCACTGTTTTTTGTCTCTGCCTTTTCTCTCAAAATGTACAACACCATCGACTAATGCAAATAATGTGTCATCTCCGCCGCGTCCTACGTTCACGCCTGGATGGATTCTAGTACCACGCTGTCTGTAGAGAATGTTGCCTGCCTTTACAAACTGTCCGTCTGCTCTTTTGGCACCAAGTCTTTTAGACTCGGAATCTCTACCGTTCTTTGTGGAACCAACACCTTTCTTATGCGCGAAAAATTGAAGGTTCATTTTCATCATGATCGTTACACCTCCTTATGGATTACTTTAATATATTGGGAACCATATTCTTCCTCAATTGACTCTATGCCCATTACGTAAGAATCCATCAGTACTCTTCCAGCTTCACTTGGATGGTTATGAAAAATAACCTGAATCAATCCAAGTTCTTCCTGCTGGGTCAAATCGAAGGTATCCTTCGTAAGCTTCTCTAAGGAATTGACAGTGTTAATCGTCAGAACAGAAATTGCTGCACAAACGATATCAAAACCATAGTCACCACTGCCGGCATGATCCCTGCACTGAAAGCCTTTGTACTCTCCAGTGCTGTCCTTGTAGATACGAATTGTTGTCATAATCTCTACCTGGAATTATTATGCGTTAATCTTTTCAATCTTAACCTGTGTATATGCTTGTCTATGTCCCTGTTTCTTATGGTATCCGGTTTTTCTCTTGTATTTGTATACAATAACTTTCTTAGCCTTACCATCGCCAACAACAGTAGCTTCAACGGAAGCGCCTTCTACAGTAGGATTGCCTACTTTAGCTTCTTCTCCGCCAACAAACAAAACCTGGTCAAAAGTATAAGCAGCACCAGCTTCAGCACCAAGTTTCTCAACTCTGATGGTATCGCCTTCTTTTACTGTATACTGTTTTCCACCTGTCTTAATAATAGCGTACATGAATGTCTCCTCCTATTACTCAAATCTCGCCAACTACGGTATCTATAAAGAATTTTAACCTCATTGTGCGGCACACTAGATTATAATACCAGTCCCTCTGGCATATGTCAAGCATTTTTTTAATTAAATTTAGTATTAAACTTGGCTGTCCGGTGATGATTTCATCAATAAAGCTGCCTGTTCATGAAGCGGTTTCTTCACTTTTTTTCGAGTGATCTCAATCAGGTTCAGCTTCGTCATATCAATGACCGTCGTTTTAATCCGGTCATTTCGGAACAAAGATTCTAGTTCTTTCATTAATTTGTGACGGCTTTCTTCTTTTTCCATATCAATAAAATCAACAATTATAATACCACTTAAATTGCGGAGCCGCAGCTGTCTTGCAATTTCCTTTGCAGCTTCTAAATTAATTTTCAAAAAATGATCCTGGGATTTTCGCTTTCCAATGGATTTTCCTGTATTTACATCGATGACGACCATCGCTTCTGTCTGCTGAATAATTAAATATCCGCCGGACTTTAACCATACTCTTTCCGACAAAGCTTTTTTCAGCTTCTGGTTAATGCCATATATTTGATTTAGAGTACTGTTTGTATGTTCAAAAAAGCGCAGTTTTTTTAAATCCATGGGCTGATAAATCATGAGATATTGTTTAATTTCCTCATAGAGCTCTGTATCATCTGTTAAAATTTCATTTAGATTCCGTTGCCTTAAGTCTCGGATATCCATAATAAATCCGGATGGTGCCTTCGAAACAAGCGAAAAACAGGTCATATAAGGTGCCTTTTTTAAAAGTGCTTCCATCTGTTCTTCCAAAATAATTGCTTCCTTGATGATCGCACTGTCCTCTGCATCCTGGGCATTTGTGCGGACAATCATTCCGGTACTCTCCCCTTTATAGGGAGCAACTAATTCTTTTAAATGTTTTCGGAGTGCAGAGTCTTCTATTTTCCCGGAAACGCCAATTGAAGGATTATGCGCTGTGATGACAAGATATTTTCCTGTCAGATTAATATTCGAGGTGACAGAGGGAGCTTTTGTCTTCATTGCTTCTTTGCTGACCTGTACTAGTATCTCATCTCCTTCTTGAAGAACGGAGGTTTTCTTTGGATGTAAGAAAATTTGTTCTTTATTAATATCAAGAGGATAATAACACAAAAGTCCTTTTTCCACTTCCACAAAGGCTGCATTAATATTTCTCACAATATTTTTTACTTTTCCAGTATAGATGTTTCCCAAAAGTTTCTTCTCTTCAACCGGCTCTACAGACAATTCCGCAAGACTTTCTTCCTCAAACATTGCAGATATAATATGGTTATCTTCTCTTGTTATGACCAGTTTTCCATCCATTTTCTTCTTTCCTTCCATTATGTCCTTGATGATATCCTTTGAACCCTGCATCATAAAATATCATTTCCAGCATTTTTTAATGGTACAAGATTTCCTGTCTCATCGGTCATATACATCTCAATACGGTGAATCATAAATCCTTCCTTTTGGTAATCAAATCCAAGGAAATTACAAAAGGCCTCCAACACAAGATCCGGTTTCAGATTCTTGTCACTTCCTGACTTTACTTTGAGATACAACGCTTGACCGGACAAATCATTGCCTGCTGCCGCCTGTTCAACCAGATGTTCCGGATCCAATATAACAGGCTCTGCTTTTCTAAATTCATAAATAAGCGGTAAAATGTCAACCTCTGTACTGGAACGTTTTGTCTCCTTCGTCATTACGATAGCATCCTGACATAAAAACTGCTCGGCCTGTTGTAAAAATGCATCTACATTATAGTAACCGGGACGAAAGGTAATACGGTATGAAGTCGCAGCTACAGATGCCATGGCATTTTTTGCTTGATCCGGGAGTTGTTTAAAGTCCAAAATTGTAATTCCCTCATTCATAACACCATTGATTTTCTCTATCATCTTTTCGGAGGATTCTGTAGAGTTAAATTCAGCATCTAAATATTCTCCTTCGCTTGTCACACCAATACCTAAAGGTGCAGCAAAAGAAAGAATCTGGTGGGGGCTGAAGCCTTTTGAATAAGCAACATCTACTCCTGCCCGGCGAAATGCTTTTTGAAAATAGCGCAAAACATCTAAATGTCCCACAAATTTAATCGGACCTGTCTTTGCAAATTTGATTCTAATTTTCATAACAGACGCCTCCTTTATAACGGGCTGCTCCACATCCATTGCACTGCTGGCGGCAGTTTGGTGTTACTTCCCCGTTCATAGCTTTTTCCCACTCTTTCTTTAAAAATGCTTTCGTCACGCCGATATCGATAAAATCCCAAGGGAAAACTTCATCAAGAGATCTTTCTCTTGTGGTATAAAAGTCGATATCAATTCCATTTTCCTCAAATGCTTCCATCCATTTTTCATAATCAAAATATTCTGTCCAGGCATCAAAAAGACAGCCCTTTTCATAGGCAGAATAGATTGCGGCAGATATTTTTCTGTCTCCTCTTGCAAGAATGCCTTCTAATATAGTCGTTTTTGCATCGTGCCATTTTAAATTCAGACTTTTTCTGTTGTGCATGGAACGCATTGCATCGTTAACCCGGTGGGCACGCTTATCATATTCTTCTAATGGACACATGGCGGCCCACTGAAACGGAGTGCATGGCTTTGGAACAAAGAAAGAGGCACTGGCACCGATGGAAACTCTGCCATGGCGGTATTCACTGTCTAATTTGTAATATGCCATCGCAATCTTTTCACATAAATAAGCGATGCCCTTCTGATCTTCTTCGGTCTCTGTCGGAAGTCCTAACATAAAATATAGTTTCACCTTATTCCATCCGCTCATAAAGGCTTTTACAGCACCGTCAATAATGACCTCTTCGGTCAACCCCTTATTTATGACATCCCGAAGCCGCTGGGTTCCCGCTTCCGGGGCGAAGGTAAGACTGCTTTTTTTCACGTCCTGAACCCGTTTCATTACATCTAGGGAAAATGCATCAATTCTTAAAGAAGGAAGGGAAATGTTGATTCCTTTTTCCTTATATTCATTAATCAAAAAATAAGTCAGCTCTTCTAAATCAGAATAGTCGCTGGAACTTAAAGAACTCAAAGAAATTTCTTCGTGTCCGGTACTTTCTAACATAGCGACTGCTTTTTGTTTTAACATTTCAACAGAACGTTCTCTATTTGGGCGATAAATCATCCCCGCCT
>JAUNBT010000402.1 GCA_030526985.1 Lachnospiraceae bacterium
AAAAATGTCATAGCTTTTTGGTCAAAGATAAGAACAGCTATAGCGGATGAACAGAAAGGTGATTACAATGAAGACAACAAAAAGAACAAAGATTGTATGTACAATGGGTCCAAATACGGACAATAAAGAGATTTTAAAAGGACTGGCATTAGAGGGTATGGATATTGCCAGAATGAATTTTTCCCACGGAGATCATGAAGAACAGAAACACCGGATGGATCTGGTGAAGGAAGTGCGGGAAGAGATTGACCGGCCAATCGCAATCTTATTAGACACGAAAGGACCGGAGATACGTACCGGAGTCTTAAAAGAAGAAAGTGTGATTTTAGAAGAAGGGCAGAAGTTTATTCTGACAGCAGATGATGTAGAGGGAGATGCGAATAGAGTATCCATCACTTACAAGGATTTGATTCATGATGTGGAACCTGGCAATACGATTCTGATTGACGATGGACTCTTGGGGCTTACAGTAGAGGAAGTAGATGGTAATGATATTGTCTGTCGTGTAGAAAATGGTGGAAAGCTTTCTAGTAGAAAAGGAGTTAATGTACCGAATGTGCAGGTGAATCTTCCAGCCATTACCGAGAAAGACAGAGAGGATATCATTTTTGGAATTAAACAGGGGATTGATTTTATCGCAGCTTCATTTGTAAGAAATGCCAGTGCTGTCAATGAAATCCGTGCAATTTTAAGAGATTATCAGGCAGAAGATATCGGAATTATTTCAAAGATTGAAAACGAAGAAGGCGTGATTAATATTGATGAGATTATTGCAGTGTCCGATGGCATCATGGTTGCCAGAGGAGATCTGGGTGTGGAGATTCCGGAAGAGGAAGTTCCTTTTATCCAGAAAAGACTGATTAAAAAATGTAATGATGCTTTTAAACCGGTAATTACTGCAACGCAGATGCTAGATT
This sequence comes from Lachnospiraceae bacterium, assembly GCA_030526985.1. GTDB lineage: Bacteria > Bacillota > Clostridia > Lachnospirales > Lachnospiraceae > SIG292. The sequence goes on from JAUNBT010000402.1 coordinate 918, forward strand.
CTATGATAAGAAATCCCCGTCCGACCAGAGCAGAGGTGACAGACGTTGCCAATGCTATCTATGATGGAACCGACGCCATTATGTTATCCGGTGAGACTGCGATGGGAAAATATCCGGTCGAAGCAGTGAAGACAATGGCTAATATTGCAGCAGCAACAGAGACACATTTAGATTATAATGCCATTATGGAATACAAGAAAGCATACAGACACAGAGGCGTATCCAGTGCAGTATCCTATTCCGCTGTGACAACGGCAATGAATTTAAATGCAAAATGTATTATTGCTTCCACGGTATCCGGATTTACAGCAAGAATTGTATCGAAATTTAAGCCGGACTGTACGATTGTAGGACTTTCTCCGAACGACAAAGCAATCCGCAGAATGCAGATTTACTGGGGGGTTGTTCCTTATAAGACTACTCAGGCGAATACAACAGATGAGCTGTTAGAGCTTGGAGTTGGCAAAGTGAAAGAAAAAGGATTAGCAAGAGAAGGAGATATTGTCGTATTGACAGGCGGCGGTCCATCCAGTCTGGCAAGCAGAGGAATTACCGATTTAATCAAAGTGGAGACAGTAGAGTAAAAATAGAGGCAGGTGAGTGTATGGTTTTATCACCTAAAGTTACGATGACTGACAGCATCAAAAAAAGAGAAATAGAAGTAAGAAAAGCAATAGAGAAAAGGGAAGAATGCCCTTTTCTCTATTGTGTTACCCTGCCATCCAATGAAAAGAATCTTTTGGATATCCACCCTTACCGGGAACTTCGAAAACGGAAGGAATATGAGAATCCTTATGTCATTATAGGACTTGCCAGGAACAGAAAAGAAGCGTTTCAAATTGTGACCGATTTTGCGGCGAAGGCGGCAGCCGAGATGAAATGCCCTGAAGAATTTAAGGAGATATTTTTAAAATATAGGGATAGTTTTCTGGAGGCAGAAGACGAAACTGGGAAGGAATAGAAGAATTCATGCTGCACATACTATTAGTCGTATTGAAGTTCATAGGGATTTTGCTTTTATCTCTGTTGGGACTGGTTCTTTTTCTTGTCCTGGTTGTTCTATTTGCTCCAATCGGTTATCAGGCCCAGGCAAATGCACAAAAAGAGCATCTTTTTTTTCAGGGAAAAGGAAGCTGGTGCTTTGCGATTATCCGATGCAAAGTCAGTTATATTGACAATCGGCTGGACTGGTATATCCGGCTTTTTGGCATTTTAGTTGCAAGCAGCGATGAGGAATTTCAAAAGAAAAAAGCCGAAAAGGCAAAACGAAAAATAGAACGGAAAGCGGCAAAAGAACAAAGGACTAAAAATAAAGAACAAAGCGAATCGACAAAAGAAAAGAGTTTGCCAAAGCCAGAAGCAGTTGAGAACCCGAAAATGATTGAGAATCAAAAAACGGTGGAGAATCCAAAAA
>JAUNBT010000403.1 GCA_030526985.1 Lachnospiraceae bacterium
AGTGACGAAGAGATTCAGGCGTTAAAAAAGATTTATATTGTTGCCTGTGGCTCTGCATATCATGTGGGAATGAGCGCAAAATATGTCATTGAGGGAATGGCAAGAATCCCGGTGGAAGTGGATCTCGCATCTGAATTTCGCTACAGAGACCCTATTATGGAGGAGAATTCCTTAGTCATTATTATCAGCCAGTCCGGCGAGACAGCAGATTCTCTGGCGGCACTGCGGGCTGTGAGAGAACGAGGCATTAAAGTGCTTGGTATTGTAAATGTGGTGGGAAGCTCGATTGCAAGGGAAGCCGATACGGTAATGTATACCTGGGCCGGACCGGAGATTGCCGTTGCCACGACAAAAGCTTACAGTACTCAATTGGCAGCAGTTTATCTCTTAGGCATTTTATTTGGAAGAGTGAGAGGTACCTTGACAGAGGAAGAGTGTGCCCACTATGTAGAAGAATTAAAAGAGCTGCCGGATAAGATTCAGGCAGTGTTAGGAGACCGGGAGCGGATTCAGTGGTTTTCTAATAAATTTGCATCTAGTCATGACATTTTCTTTATTGGAAGAGGTCTTGACTATGCTACCGGAATGGAAGGCTCTCTTAAGATGAAAGAGGTTTCCTATATCCACTCGGAGGCTTATGCAGCCGGGGAATTAAAGCATGGCCCGATTTCTCTCATTGAGAAAGGAATTTTAGTTGTGGGAATTGCCACTCAGCCGAAGCTTTATGATAAACTAATCAGCAACATGGCGGAGGTAAAAGCCAGAGGTGCCTATATTATGGGTGTGACCAATTATGGCAATTATGATATGGAAGATACTTCTGATTTTACAGTTTATGTGCCGAAGACAGATGATTATTTTACGACATCTTTAGCGATTATTCCGCTACAGCTGTTAGGTTATTATACGACACTGGCCAAGGGATTAGATGTAGATAAGCCTCGTAATCTGGCGAAATCTGTTACAGTGGAGTAGAAAAAAATACTTTACATTATTAACAAAAGCAGTTATAATTTCATAAACAACTGAAAATTGCTAGGGGAGCCGTAAGGCTGAGAGGGCATTGTCCGACCCTTTGAACTTGATTTGGTTAGTACCAACGTAGGGAAGCATAAAATTATGATACCGGCCGTTTGAAGAATAGAAGTAAAGATGTAAGATATCGAAACTTTAATACACAGCGGAAGGAATTCAAAATTTGATTACTTAGAACAGGCTTTTCTGCAGCCTGTTCTTTTTTTGTGAAATAAGCCAGCAGCTATTTTGGGAGGAAGACAAATGAAATTAACAGAAGAATTATATGAAAATGTAAAAGAAATCTGGGAGGGATACCACTCCCATCCGTTTATCAAAGAGATGGGGGAGGGGACCCTTCCCATGGAGAAGTTTCGGTATTATATGGTGCAGGATTATATTTACCTGTATGAATATGTGAAGGTATTTGCTCTCGGCGTGATTAAGGCAGACAGTAATGAACTTATGAGACTGTTTTCCGGTCTGGTAAACAGTACAATGAATGGAGAGATGGATATCCATAAGAGTTATATGAAGCGTCTTGGCATTACAGAACAAGAGACGGAAGAGACGAAAGCAGCCCTTGACAATGTTTCTTATACAAGCTATATGCTAAATGAAGCATATCAGGGCGGTATTCCGGAGATTTTAGCATCGGTGCTTGCCTGTGCGTGGAGTTATCAGGTGATTGGTGAGCGGTTAGCCGAGATTCCGGGAATGACGGAGCATGAATTTTTCGGTGAGTGGGTCAGCGGTTACGCATCGGCAGAATACGCAGCTGCAAACAAAGAACTTTTTGAAATCATTGACCGATTAGGAGAAAGTTTAAGCCGTAAACAAAAAGAAAAGATGATTACCATTTTCATAAGATGCAGTCTTTATGAGAAGAATTTCTGGGATATGGCGTATGAGATGAGGGAGTAAAAAGAAAATGCTGGATTTTAATCATGTAACATTTCAATATGAGGAGGAAGATTTTAATATCATCGATGATTTGTCCTTTACGGTAGAACGAGGGGATTTCGTATCGATTATCGGGGTCAGCGGATGCGGAAAAAGTACCATTTTTCGCCTGATTAATAAATTGCTTCCTTTAAAATCCGGGGAAATCTTGGTGGATGACAAGTCGATTGATACATTATCCGGTTTTGCCGGATATATGCCACAAAAAGACCTTCTGTTTCCATGGAGGACCATTGAAAAAAATTTGTGCCTGCCCATGGAAATGATGCGGATTCCAAAGCTTGAGCAGCGAAAGAGGGCTGAACAGATTTTAAAGGATGTGGGACTCTTAGATTATAAGGATAAATATCCGA
>JAUNBT010000404.1 GCA_030526985.1 Lachnospiraceae bacterium
GTACTATAAATTATCTAAAAAACTATAAATGAAAAAGCAGATTTTTTCAAGAGAGGAATCTTATATCTCTTTGAAAAAATCTGCTTTTTTTCAATCCTGCTTTTTATCAGGATAACATTGTATCGATTTCTTCTGTTTTTGGGTACTGAATCTCAACTTTTTTCTCTTTTAAAAGTGTGACAAACAGATAGGCAAGTTTAGGGTCAAATTGTCTTCCGGCCTGTTGATTCAGTTCGCTGATTGCATACTCTATGCTGTAGGCTTCTTTATAAGACCGTTTACTCACCATTGCATCAAAGGAGTCGGCAATACATAATATTCTTGCGGATAAAGGGATATCTTCTCCACTGATTCTTCTCGGATATCCATTGCCGTCATATCGCTCATGATGTCCGATTACTGCTGGAATAACATAATCAAGGGAAGGAAGATGGCGGATGATACTGATGGACTGCTCAACATGCCCTTTCATGATTTCATACTCCGCTTCTGTTAAACGGCCTTTTTTATTTAGAATATTTTCATTAATTCCTATTTTCCCTATATCATGAAGAAGTGCCGCTTCCCGGATGATGGCAATCATTTCCTGATTAAGTCCGGCAGCCCCGGCAAGTTTTGTTGCATAATAGGCAACATTTTTGGAATGATTAAAAGTATAGTGATCTTTTGCATCAATGGCTGCTGTCAGTGCGTAAATCGTTGATGCATAGGAGGAATAAGCACCTTCCTTAAATCCAGTGGTTTGTTTTGGAGACGACTCTTTGATGATCTCGCCTGTAGAGTAAACTAATATATTATTCTTTCCTTTTCGTTTTGCATTGTAGACAGCCATGTCAGCGTATTCCACTAACTGGTTTACATTCGAAGCAGAGTAAGGAATGGAACACACACCACCGCTCACAGTAAGGACCTTCAGTGCATAATCTTTGGCTCGTTTATTGAGGTTTAGAATCTGAAGCCGGATAGATTCGGCTAAATTTTTCGCCGACAACGTATCATAAAAGGGAAGGATAATTGCAAATTCCTTTCCGCTGTAGCGTGCCACATAGCCGTTGTCTCCCACACTTGCTTTGATAATCGATGCAATCTGGGCAAGGGCCTTATCTCCTTCTTTCGTACCATAAAGCTGATTATAAAGCTTAAAATCATCTACATTTAAAATGACAAGTGCAAGGGAATTATCCTTAAGCTTTGCCACTTCTTTTTGAATTGTCAAATAAAAATATTTTCGGTTTAAAAGCCCGGTAAGTTCATCGGTCTGGGCTTCTTTATAGGCTTTCTCAAATAATCTGGAGTTTTTTACCGCAATCGAGGCGATGGATTCTACAGAATCTAGGAAGCTGATATCCCCTGGCGTAAAACTCTGCCCTCTTTCCTTTCCGGAAAGCATAACAATACCAATCAGATCGTCCGCATCTTTAAGCGGGACAAGGCATTCAATATTAAGAGAAGTAAACTGTCGTTTTTCTTCTTCCCACATTGATTTGTAATTGATGGTCCGTTTAAACTCTTTTATTAAAAGACACTGATCATTTTTTAAAAGCCAGGTGACAATTGGGTTGTCCATGCGAAGTATCATTCCTCTTTTATCTAAAGGACTGGTACTTCTCATCATTCGATAAGTATCACTGTCTCCATCATAAATAAAGACATAAACCTTTTTCGCTGAAATTGTATTTTGAATTACCTGAACAAGCTCGTCTAAAATCTCATCTACATGGAGACTTTTTGATACTGCGAAACTAAAATCCTTTAAATTATCCGCCTGCAAGATTTCTTCCTTTATAAAAATACTGTCGATGAATTTTTTCAGGACAGAATAAACAAGCAGGGTTGAGGCCGAAAATACAATGGCAATTATCATAATATTGAAAGAATCTTGGCTGCCTATCTCATTTTGCAAAAAATTGTTCATCGGCTGAATAAAATTCGAGAAAACGACAGCGGCAATGATTGCAGCAACGAAATAACAGGTTCCTCTTGATACAAGCAGTGTTAGACGAAAGATTCTTCGGCGGTATAGTGCATAAAACAGGCAAAAAGCATTTATAATTCCTGAAACCACATCAATCGGAAAACCGGTAAAAAAAGGTACAAGAGTTAAAATGTGCCCAATGAACAGCACAAGAATTCCGATAAAAATCGGAAATAGCTGCCTCTTTGCTATCGGATTCTCACTGCTGTTTTTAAAAAGGAGAATCAGCATATGTACTACCATTGCTGCCGCACAGATAAGCAAAATAGCAATCGGATATCCTAAATGATAGACAAACATCGTATCTCCTGATACACCAGCGACCTGCTCCGGAACAGGAATATATAACTCCG
>JAUNBT010000405.1 GCA_030526985.1 Lachnospiraceae bacterium
TCCTTTTCTGAATAATCATCTTCTGAATAAGAATCTTCTCTATCATTATCCTGAATATCATTCTCGTCAAAATCCTGATACTCTTCATCGAAGTCCTCATCAAAGTCAACAGATAATTCCATTGCTTCCATGGCTTCTCTTGCCTGGGTTTCACTTTTAATATCAATCTTATATCCGGTCAGACGGGCTGCAAGACGGGCATTCTGTCCCTCTTTACCAATCGCAAGAGATAACTGATAATCCGGTACGATGACCCTTGCACTTTTCTCATCCTCACTTACATGTACAGAAACGACTTTGGAAGGGCTTAAAGCATTTTCAATCAGCACTTCCGGTTCATCGCTCCAATTGATGATATCAATCTTTTCTCCTTTTAAATCATTCACAATTGCATTGACTCTGGCACCATTTAATCCTACACAGGCACCTACCGGATCAACATCCGGGTTATTGGACCATACTGCAATCTTAGTACGGGAGCCGGCTTCTCTGGCAATGCTCTTGATTTCTACTGTTCCATCCTGCACCTCAAAGACTTCTTTTTCAAATAACCTTTTTACAAGCTCCGGATGTGTTCTGGACACGATAATCTTTGGTCCCTTGTTCGTGTCCTTCACTTCGATGATATAAAGTTTGATTCGCTCTGTCGGGCGGAACACTTCACCTGGCACCTGCTCATTTTTAGAAAGAACGGCATCCGTCTTTTCATCTAAGCTTACGCTGATATTATCACCAATGTAGCGCTGAACAACGCCTGTCACAACATCTCTTTCTTTACAATAAAAATGATGGAACAGAACTTTTCTTTCTTCTTCTTTAATCTTTTGAACGATGACACTTCTAGCATGCTGTGCTGCAATTCTTCCAAAGTTCTTCGGTGTAATCTCAATATTTACGATATCACCAACTTCATAATGAATATCTCGCATCTTGGCATCAGCAAGGCTGATTTCCAATGCAGGATCTTCTACTTCTTCTACTACTGTCTTTTCTGCCAAAACAGTAATATCCCCGGTTTCTCTGTCCATGCTGACTTTTACATTGTCCGCTTTTCCAAAGTCTCTTTTACATGCGCCTACTAAAGAAGCCTCAATCGCTTCCATTATTATATCCTTATCAATATTCTTTTCTTTCTCAAGTTGATTTAAAGCATCAATAAGTTCGCTCATTTTGAATTATCCTCCTAATAATCTCCGTTTAAAAATGGACAGCCAGACGCATCATGGCTATTTCCTTCTTTTCAAACACGGTATCTTTGTCGTCTATTGTAATTGTGAAAGAATCTTCGTCATAATCTTTTAAAATACCTTCCAATTCTTTCTGTTTATCTCTGGCTTTATAAAGTTTAATCTCAACTTCCTGTCCGAGACTTCTCTTATAATCTTTCTCTTTTTTCAGCTGTCTTCCCAGACCAGGTGAACTTACCTCCAAAATATATGCATCTTGTATGAGATCCTTCTCATCCAGCTTTTCTTCCAGAGCACGGCTGATTGCCACACAGTCGTCAATGGTAATTCCACCATCTTTATCGGCATACACTCTTAAATACCAGTTTGCACCTTCTTTTACATACTCTACATCAACCAGTTCAAAGCTGCCTTCTTCTATGATTGGTATCACCAGTTCTTCTACATAAGACTCAATCTCTGTTCGTTTCATCTTATCTCACCCGCCTTTCTTTCTAGCTGTTTAAAAATACCAAAATCCAAAACTATGATTTTAGTATCCTGTTATTTTCCCTGCAGCAAGGAATTTGACAGAAAAATTCCCCATAGCATAATAATAGAGTGGGCAAGGTGCCCACTCTATTAAGTCTACTCTAATTTATCATCATTGATTAGTATAACACTATTTTGTCAGCATTACAAGAGGAAAATTCAAATTTTTCCATACAATCATAAAAGAAAAGCTTTCAGGAAAGCAAACGGGTCGCCTTTTTTGCTGTTTAGAAAATGAAGCATAAGATAAGCACATTTTACAGCAACCTTTTCTTCCTTAAGAATACGCCTCACCTCATCCTTATCGGCAAGGATAACAGTAATATCCTCGTTTTCTTCCAATCCCTTTAGGGAAGGGGTTCCAACTGCATATCCAAATGCAGAAGCCACCGATTCGTCTGTCATGCCCACTGTTGTATAAAAGGGCTTTGTTATCGCAAAATCAAGGGAAAGGGGCTTAAATGTAAGGCCTGTTTCCTCCTTGTATTCCCGTATGGCCGCGATATCCGGGGTCTCTCCCTCATCGATTAATCCAGCAGGACGCTCGTAGATATAATCCCCAATTGGATAACGAAACTGGCGAATTAAGACCAGCCTTTCTA
>JAUNBT010000406.1 GCA_030526985.1 Lachnospiraceae bacterium
ATGGATTTACGAATGTTACTGGAACGAAATAGCTGCATTATGCTATGGAGTGAACCAATGTCATTAACTTAAAGGAGAACTGAGTCCAAAACTTGTTTTACACATAAAAATCCTATCAACTTAAGAATTGAGGATATTTTCAGGGGGTGGTTTTTAGGCATAAAGAAAAAACATAGGGTTTGCAAATACATTTTTATGAATCCAAATAAAAAAATGATATGACAAAAAGACGAATTTCACTTTTCTGCAAAAAACAGAGTGCATTCATCTTGTAAATGTATTATTATGAATTATGCTATCGTTTTTTGTTGGCTTAGCTACGATAGCAGAAGCTAAGTGGAAGCTTGAATCTTTGCTGGCGGGCAAAAATTCTATTTGGCCTGATCGCTTCAATATTCTGAGCGATCAGGCCTTCCACATCTAAAATTGTCACATTATCATGGATCCTCAAAAAATCGCGACTGATCTTAAACCCCTCAGAATAATTGATTTGATATTGAAATTTTGTATCACGTTTTTCCAGTGTTACATGCAGCATGATCTCGGTACAGAAATTGTGAAGTATTGCACGTGCCCATACTTCTTGAACAGTATACTCATATTTTCGGGAATGAAATGCTTTCAGACATAAAGGATATTTTATATCGCGAAAAGCATTTTCCTCGCTCCATCGAAGGTGATAAAGATCCTTAAACTCATGGATATCGAATTCAAGATCTGGAAGATTTGTGATCAGATTTTCATAACATCCAGGTGCGATTTCAATCCTGATAATACGAAGTGAAATGGAATACTCAGGATGTTCATTTGAAAGAAAATCCATAGGCACTTTTTGAGAGATGTGCCTGTAGTTTCCATCTTTATCAGGCTGCAGGTGTCTCTTTTTTGACTGAGATCTGCTAAGAATACGATCCACATGATAGTCAAGTTCTTTCACTCCATCAAGTGAGAAGCCAAGTAAACCTTCCGTCTTCTTATCCGTACATCGTATTAGGAAAAGCTGGTTTTTTTCTGCGATATGAGCGAAATTATTATAAGAAGCATAGCCTCTGTCACCGAGATAGATCATAGAACCAGGTTCAGAATCAGCAGCATCGACCATTTCACAAAAAGCACTGTATTCGTTACGTTTTCTACCTGGCTGAATCACAAGATCAGTAAATCTTCTATCAAGGATAGAATACATAGCATTGATATGTATCTGGTTAAATCCTTTTGTTGACTTGCCATTGGGCTCATAAAAAGTATCTGGATCATCCGGATTTCTGAAAAGGTCAGCCGATGAGCCATCACAGGAAATCAACTGATATCTGTTCTTATAAAGATTTTTGGAAAGTTTTTTGTTAAACAGGAAAAGAAAATTTCTAAGCGCATCTTTATTTAGTTTAGTGCGCTGTTTATAATAAGCCGCTTTGGACGGTGCAGATGTGACACGTCCAAAGTAACGATAGATTTCTTCCTTGACGCAATCACCTTCCATGGTTAAGAACATTCGTAGAAAATCCTTAAATCCAAGTTTTCTGTTACGGGAAAAATCCTTACCAGGGTTCACTGCGTAGTTTTCAGGGCTTAAAGCAAACTCATTGATTGTAGCATTGAAAAGAGCTTTTACAGAATCAGAATATTTCATAGTAGTACCTCCGTGATCAGATTAAATTTCACTTTCTAATCAAAGGGCTTTTTTCTGATGATAATCAGAAAAAAGCCGCATATTTTGAGGTACTTGTCAATATAAAAAAAATAAATTTGAGTTACTGGTAAAAAAAAGAAGATGACCCTAAATCGGGAAATCTTCTTTAAGTTAATGACATTGGTTCACTCCATAGCATAATACAGCTATTTCGTTCCAGTTACGATTTTTTAAAATATATAGAAAATACGGATGACAGTATTGCAGATGATTCAAAAAGCGAATTGATCAAGAAAATCCATAGGCGTGTACTGGAAGTCAAATCCAGTGAAGAGATGGGAGTGAAGTATATGCAGGCATGGGAAGAAAAAATGTATGAGAGGGAAGAAGGCAGGAAGGAGAAATCAAAAAGGTGATTAAGCTGACACTGAAAAAGGTGTCAAAAAATCTTTCGCCAGAGGTAATTGCAGAACATCTGGAAGAGTCCCCTGCATTTATTGCCGAAATATGTGAGATCCTGGAAAAATATCCAGAGGCAGATACAGATGAGATTTATGAAAAGTTGAAGTCCGTGAGGAATTAATTGGTTTTAGAAAGAGGATATGGGAGCGCAATTCCTATTTGGAATTACGCTCTCGTTTTTCATTTGCATTCAGGTAGGAATATGATTTTTAATCAATAG
>JAUNBT010000407.1 GCA_030526985.1 Lachnospiraceae bacterium
TGGTATGTCTTTCTGCTGAAGCTTATATTTCCCCAAATACAATTCTGTACTTTCACCATATCCGTTTTCATCACATTCAATCGTATCTACTACATCACCCTTCACTGCTCTTGTTGTGCCGTCTACAGTCACAATATCTTCCTCTGCAATCACTTTCCAACTGGCACCCGTAATTCCATCTCCTGTATTACTGTCAGTCAGCTGAACTGATATCGTATTTTTAGATGGACTTACTGGAATGTATACTATATATGGATCAGACCAGTCATATGCTTCTTCCAATATAAAACTGGTATCTTCTGCTTTATCATAACCCACTGGTTCTGTAAGTTCTTTAAAATAGAATGTTCCCAAGTTTACTTTTTCCGGAAGATAAAAACTTCCATCTGCTGTTGTGGTGAACTGTTCATATCGGATCATTTCCGGATAATACGTGTTCAGAACCACACGGGTGTTTTCTGCATTATATAATTCAAACAAAATACCCTGTTCCTCTAAAGCATTTCCCGTTTCAGCATCAACAACTACCGCATATACTGCAGCCTTACTAAGATCCTGGTCTCCAATTCCAATTCCATCCTCCGGTTGACTGGTTTCGCCGTCTTCGCTACCGCCATCATCACCACCGCCACCTGCCGAACCAATATCTTCCTTATCAGAATCATTCACAATCGTAATGTCTTCCTCTTCGTGATCGATAATCGTTTCTTCCCTGTCTGAATTCTTGCTAAAATAATCCGTGTATTCTTCATTTTCCAATACATTCAACATGAACAACATTAAAATCATCAGAACAACCAATAACAGAGCCGAAAACATGTCAACAGCACTCTTCCAAAATGTAACAGGTTCTTCCTCTCTTCTGTTCTTCTTCATACTGTTATCACTCCTGTTTCATTAGTCTTGTGCTATATTATCCTCTGCCTGTTTTAGATTGATTTTTTCTAAAATATCCTGATAAAACATACTTTGTAGATTTTGCTTTTGTTCTTCTTCTGTCGGAATTACGAAGCGATGAAACTCATGATAAAAAGAGTATAAATCTCTTAACATAATGCCCCAGATGTATTTGTAAGTAAGATTAAACATAAGTGACAAAATCATCCCGGCAATTGATGTATAAAATGCAATACTCACACCCTCAATCAATGTCTGGAGACTGCTGATTGCTACATTTACCGAGCTAAATCCTATATTACTTATTCCCATAATCAGCCCGACAAACGTCCCTAAAATTCCCAATCCCGTCATAGTAGATGGTATCTGCGTCACAATTCCATGCCAGGTTTTCAATTCAATATACTCTTCACTTATAACCGTTTCGATTCCCGGCATAATAGCATATCGTTCCTTCTGATTCTTATTCGTTTTTATTCGATATTCCTTGAACAACTCATCCAGATCATCTGTGCCAAAGAATTCATCTAACTGCTGAACAGCAAGCCAAATGCTGGAAGTCTGTACCATCTTAACACGATCAATGCTTTTTTTTGCTTTAATAAATGCTCTACTATAACGCATTGCCCCAACGATTCCCGTAGCATAACCCAATATCAGAATTACGCTCATGATAATAACAAATATCAACGACAAGTCATCCTGAGCAAAACTTAACAGTAATCCCCCTGCAATAACAAATGCCAATCCTGCCACTATTCCTTCTTTACGCATATACTTTCTCCTGTCTTATTTCAATAATCTATTTTTAATAATCTGTGCAATCTGTATACTGGCTGTCCCATCCCCATAGGGATTAGATGCCTTACTCATGGCTTCATAAGCAGCTCGGTAATCAAGCAGTTCTTTACAGTTTTGGTATATAACCCCCTCATCACTTCCTACAAGCCTCAATGTTCCGGCCTCAATGCCTTCTGGTCGTTCTGTTGTCTCACGCATGACCAAAACTGGTTTTCCCAACCCCGGCGCTTCCTCCTGTATTCCCCCTGAATCAGTCAACACAAAATAGCTTTTTGCAAGAAAATTATGAAAATCAAAGACATCCATCGGTTCCACAAGATGAATATTATCTGCATCTGACAGATATTTTTCAGCTGTTTCACGCACCTTCGGATTCATATGAATCGGATAAATAGCTTTCACATCTGTATATTCATCTAGCACTCTTCGGATTGCCCGAAACATAGACTCCATCGGTTTCCCCAGATTCTCACGTCTGTGTGCCGTGATAAGAATCAATCGGGCATCCTTACACCACTCCAGTTCTGGATGTTGATAATCTGCCCGTACAGTTGTTTGCAAAGCGTCAATTCCCGTGTTTCCTGTCACAAAAATAGTTTCCTTTTTTACTCCC
>JAUNBT010000076.1:0-7364 GCA_030526985.1 Lachnospiraceae bacterium
TGTGGGAAAAACAATATCAACGATTTTTCCTGCTCTAAAAGCGATGGGAGAGGAGAAATCGTCGAAACTTTTTTATTTGACAGCAAAGACAATTACCCGGACTGTGGCAGAGGAAACTGTTGCTCTGCTTTTACAAAAGGGTCTGAAACTCCGGTCTGTCACAATAACAGCAAAAGATAAGCTGTGCATTTTACCGAAACGAAATTGTGATCCACTTGTATGCAGTCGGAGTGCCGGTCATTATGACAGAATTAATGGAGCACTTTATCAACTGCTTTTAGAAAAAAGAAAAATTGACCGGGAAGTAATCTTAGATTATGCTGACCGATATCAGGTATGTCCCTATGAGTTGTGTCTAGATGCCAGTTTATTTGCGGAAGTAGTGATCTGTGATTACAATTATGTGTTTGATCCGACTGTAAGGTTGAAAAGGTATTTTCAGGGAGCCGGAGGAGACTATCTGTTTTTGATTGACGAGACCCACAATCTGGTGGAACGGGCAAGACAGATGTATTCTGCAGTGATTTATAAAGAAGAAATCCTTGCCTGTCGCCGTTTTATGAAAGAGAAGGACAAAAGGATAGAAACAAAGCTTTCTGATGTGAATCAGAAACTTTTATTGTTAAAGAAGAAATGTAGTGGTCTTACTTTACTTGATGATGTATCTTCTTTAAATCTGTCTTTAACACGATTAAAAACGGAATTGGATCGTTTTTTCGAAGAAGACATTGATTTTCCTGAAAAAGAAGAACTTCTGGAATTATACTTTAGAATATGCCAATTTCTTACTACTTATGAAGAATTAGATTCCTGTTATATGATTTATGGGGAAGAAAAGAAAAAATCATTTCTTGTAAAGCTCTATTGTGTCCAGCCTGATCGAAAGTTGGGAGAATGTTTTGATTATGGGATCAGCACAATTTTCTTTTCCGCAACGATTCTTCCGGTCGATTATTATAAACAGGTGCTCTGTGGAAATAAAGAAGAATATGCAGTTTATATTGAATCCCCTTTTGAGGAGCATAAAAAGCTTTTAATGATTGGTCAGGATGTGAGCAGCCGTTATACGAGAAGAGGATATGAGGAATATTATAAAATATATGAATACTTAATTGCTCTTACGACTGCAAAAAGAGGAAACTATATGGTGTTTTTTCCGTCTTATCAACTGCTGAGGGAAGTGTCTGATATTTTGTTTGAGGAAGGCTATCCTTCGGACTACCGGATTCTTTTACAGGAATCGGAGATGAATGAAGCAAAGAGAGAAAGTTTTTTGCGGGAATTTGATTCGGGACCTGTGTTGGCATTTTGTGTTTTAGGGGGTATTTTTTCTGAGGGAATCGATCTTACTGGCGAGAAATTGATTGGCACGGTCATAGTGGGAACTGGGCTGCCTATGGTATGTCAGGAGAGAGAACTTTTAAAATCCTATTACAGTGAAAAGGACGAGGATGGTTTTGCATATGCTTATCTATATCCAGGAATGAATAAAGTGTTACAGGCAGCTGGGAGAGTGATTCGCACGGTACAGGATGAAGGAATCATTCTATTATTAGATGATCGATTTCTTACTGCCTACTATCAACAGATGTTTCCAAGAGAATGGAGCCAGTTTAAGGTAGTAAAAAAAGGTAATGTAAAAGAAGAGTTAATTCAATTCTGGAACAAACGTGAGAATCAAGAGAAAGGAAAAGGAAGCGGATACAATTATGAGATATGAAAATGTAAGAAGTGGGATTTTTTTATCCCGTCCAAACCGATTTATTGCAATGGTTGATTTAGATGGGGAGACGTATCCTTGTCATGTCAAAAATACGGGACGGCTTTCGGAGCTTTTAGTAAAAGGAACCACCGTATATGTAGAAGAACATGATAATCCAAATCGAAAGACCCGGTTTTCCCTGATTGCCGTTATGAGGGATGGGAGTCTTTATAATATCGATTCGCAGGCACCGAATAAGGTGGCAAAGGAATGGGTGGAAGAGGGAAGTTTTCTTTCTGATGTCACACTGATAAAACCGGAAAAGACATATAAAAATTCCAGATTTGATTTGTACATAGAAACAAAGTCAGAGAAAATATTCATGGAAGTCAAAGGAGTCACATTGAACAGAGAAGGAATTGGATATTTTCCGGATGCACCTACGGAAAGAGGGAAAAAGCATGTACTAGAGCTTATAGATGCTGTAAAAAATGGGTATCGGGCCTGCGTTTTATTTGTTGTAAAATTCGAAGAAGCCAAAGGCTTTCGTCCAAATAGGGAGAGACAGCCGGATTTTGCAGATGCTTTGCTGCTTGCCCAAAAAGAAGGGGTGCAGATTCTGGCTGTCTATTGTCATGTGAAGCCGGATCAGTTAAAGATCGTGAGTCAGATACCTGTGTTCTTATAAAATTGTTCTGAAAGGATTTTTCGGGCATATATTAAAGAGAGAGAAAATATGGGAGGCATTTTGTTGCGCAGACCAAAAAAGAAAAAGGATCCGGCACCAAAAGAAGATCCAATCCGACTTCCAAAGGATGTCGTCTGTGGTGCCTTAATCGTGACTCTGACGGGAAATCAGGAGGCTTACGTGGAAAATTACAGGGCACTGCTTGGATATACGAGTGAATTGATTCAAATCCAGGGAAAAAAAGAAACAGTAAGAATAAAAGGAACAGATTTTTTGATTCAATATTTTACCAATGATGATATGAAAATCACAGGATGTATTTTTTCGATTGAATATTGTGGATAGAGAAAGCTATGGATACGGGTGGTGAAATAATTGATTTCTTTTTTACATTTTTTGCAGGGATATTATAAATTGTTTGTCTGTGGCTGCTGTCCGGAACGATTTTTAAATCTATGTACAAACAAAGGAATTCTCTTGTGGAAGCTGCGGGCAAAAAAGGGTGGGTATGAGTTTTTTATCAGCAGGAAAGCTTACAAATCCCTTTTGTCTCTCAGAGAAAAAACAAATACTACAATAGAAGTTGAGGGGAAGTATGGTCTTCCCTTTTTTTTGTACCGCTATCGGAAACGGAAATTCTTTTTTTTCGGAATGTGTGGATGCGTGGCAGTTATTTATTTTCTTTCTCTTTTTATCTGGGATATCCAAATTGTCGGGACGGTGCATTACACGGAAGAAGAGATTGAAAAATATCTGTTAAGGAAAGAAATACATACAGGGATTTATAAAAAAAATCTGGACTGTACCGGATTGGAAGAAGAAATACGAGAAGATTTTTCTGACGCGGCATGGGTGTCCTGCGATATAGAGGGCACACGGTTTCGTGTTCAATTAAAAGAATCCATTGATGGGGCAAAGAGTACTGAGGCTGCTGAAAATGATGCCACACCGAAAGATATTGTTGCCAGTAAAAACGGTACGATTATCTCAATTATAACCCGCAATGGAACTCCCCTGGTTAAAAAGAAAGATGTCGTAAAAAAAGGGGATACCCTGATTTCAGGGATTATCTATATTTATAATGAATATGATGAATTGCTTGAAACAAATGTGGTTCGGGCTGACGGAGATATTAAGGCACAGACTGTGTATGAGTATAAAGATATTTTTTCCCTCTCTTATTATGAAAAATCTTATACGGGAGCAAAAAAAGAAGGGGTACGGCTCTATTTTGGAGATTATAGTATTCCACTTTTCCTGGCGAAAAATTCCTATGAAAATTATGATGAGACAACAGAGTATCATCAGCTGAAGTTAGGTCATGCGGTGTATCTTCCTTTTGCCTTTGAAATAATAAAAGCAAAGGAATATCTTCCGGTAAAAAAAACCTATCAAAAAGAAGAGGCAAAAAAGAAAGCAAGAAAAAAGTTGGATCATTATTTACAAGATTTGAAAGAAAATAATATTGAAATTGTAAAAGAAGATATTACTGTAAAGGTCACAGCAGAGGAATGTGTGGCGAAAGGAACAATCACTGTGGTGGAATCGATTGGGAAAATTAGAAATATAAAATGAATGTACATTTAAAAAAAATGATAGGATTGAGGCTGTCTTTTTTTGTAAAGTATGCTATACTAAAAGTCATAAGTTTTAAAAAGAACAAAAGGATGTGTCCGATATGACAATTCGAAGATCTATGTATCTTACAATCACGACGATGATTCTCGTTCCATTTTTATTATTTACTTTTTTAATTTCACATATTTTTGATAATCGATTACAGACGGTGATAAAAGACAGCTTGGAGACTGCGGCGAATGCGCAGATTTCTGAGATGATTACATTTTGTTCCAATCAGATGCATGAACTTGTTTTAATTGGAAATAGTAATATTGCAAAAGATGCATTGAAAGGGGATAAGGCTCAGGAAGTGGGCAATTATCTGAATGAAATGTTAAGGTCTAGGGTAGAGGAGACAGATTATCTGGAAACTTTTACACTGATGGATTCTGATTATCAGGTTGTGGCCTGCAGTGAAGAGAATTATGAAGAAAAGGCAAAAGAAGGTTTTCGTATTCTGGTTCAAAATATGGGTGATCAGGATTTTTATATTTCTAATGTGTATAGCTCCAAGGTAGATGGAAAGAAACGAAAAGTCGTAATTGCTATTGCAAGTATTAAAGAAGATGACAAACTCTTAGGTTATATTTTGACGGAGATGAATCTTGATTTTTACA
The DNA here is from genome assembly GCA_030526985.1 of Lachnospiraceae bacterium. Classification (GTDB taxonomy): domain Bacteria; phylum Bacillota; class Clostridia; order Lachnospirales; family Lachnospiraceae; genus SIG292. Next base: position 4,628 of record JAUNBT010000076.1, read on the forward strand.
ATAATGTAAGGGAAGAAAGCGAATTTAAAGAGGAATCTACATTTTACCTGCTTGATGGGAATCAGCAAATTATAAGTGCCGGTACTTCGAAAGAGGAAAGGGACTCGTTTATCACGAATGATGAACAAAGAGCAGATTTTACAAAAAAATATACAGATAGCCTGAAAAAGAATGCGGAGGAAGGAAGCTTTACTTTTGTAGTAAATGGGAAGAACTATATTACATATTATTCCAGTATTGAATACACAGACTGGCGGATACTTTTGACTGTCAATGTGGATGAATATACTGCGTCAAGAACAATATATAAAACACTGCTTGCCTTTCTTATTTTGCTCTGTGCCATTGCATCTGTCTGGGTCAGCTACTTTACTGCAAACCGGATTATGAATCCAATCAAAAGGATTTCAGATACCTTAAGTGAAATCCGTAAAACGCAGGATTACTCTCTCAGGGTCGAGAAGGATAAGCCGGATGAATTAGGCATGCTTTCGGATGAAATCAATATAATGATTGATTTTATAGAGACGGAGAACCTTTATAAAACAAAACAGCAGCGTCTTTTGAAAAAACAGGCAGATAAGGATTCCCTTACCGGAATTAATAACAGAAGAAAAATTATAGATGAATTTCAGATACAGCGAAAAATCATTCAGGAGCGGGGAGGAGAGCTGGTTATACTGTTTATCGATATTGATAACTTTAAAGACTTTAATGACCAATATGGTCACAATGTCGGCGATCAGGTTCTTCAATTTTTTGCTACCTTTTTAAAGAACGAGACAAAGGGTACGATTGGTCGTTACGGCGGAGATGAGTTTATCGGAATTATTGAAGATAAAGAGGTGATTCATAATCTGGATTGGTATTTACAATCGGTGATTGAAAAATTAGCGGCCAGCTTTGTACTGCGTGGCAGCGGCAGGAGACTTCCAATTTCCTGTTGTATTGGAGCGGTAAGGATTGATTTTTCCAAAATAGAGGAGGAATACGATTCTCAGAAGTTAATTGATATGGCAGACTACGCAATGTATCAGGTGAAAAACAGCGGAAAACAGGGATATTTTATTAAAGATATTCCCGAAATAATCAAAAAAGAGGAAGAATAATATCGAAGCTTGAGATTACCCTTGAAAAAGAGAAGTGTTTTTACTATAATACAACTTAAGTTTGTGTATTTAGAAGGAAAGAGAGGTAGTTTGTTTACAGATGGAACAACTAGAATTTGAGACAATCAGCCAGCAGCAGGCTGTCTTCGGCACAAGAGATCAATTTGTCCGTATCATTGAGAAAGAACTTTCCGTTTCTATTCAGCTGCGCAATTCTATTGTGGAGATTCACAGTGATTCGGATGCGAATATAGAAATCACTGCCAATGTTTTAGAAGCGATGGCAATGCTTTATGAGCAGGGTGAGATTTTAAAAGAAGGAATGGTATACCGCCTGATTGAGGAAGCCAGAGCGGGAAACTTAGAAGATACCTGCAAGGCAATGGACAGTATGGTGACAGTGACCCAGAAAGGGGTTCCCATTAAGTGCAAGACATTAGGACAAAGGGATTATGTTAATTCACTGAAAGAAAATACTGTCACAATCTGTATCGGTCCCGCCGGAACGGGAAAGACTTATCTTGCAGTAGCGCAGGCGGCGCAGGAGTTAAAGGATGGAGAAATTGAGCGTATTATTATGAGCCGTCCGGCAATCGAAGCGGGAGAGGAAAGACTTGGGTTTTTACCTGGGGATTTGGCACAAAAGGTCGATCCCTATTTAAGACCGCTTTATGATGCTCTTCACGATGTGTTTGGACCGGATAAAGCAGATAAACTGCGGGAGCGGGGGACGATTGAAGTGGCACCGCTGGCCTATATGAGAGGGCGGACGTTAAACCATGCCCGTATTATTATTGATGAGAGCCAGAATGCGTCTTTACCTACGTTGAAGATGGCATTGACCCGTTTGGGAGAAGATTCAAAGATGGTATTGACTGGAGATGTCACTCAGATTGACCTGCCAAAGAAAACCGATTCCGGTTTGGAACGGTGTGCCTCCATTTTAAAATCTATCGATGGAATCGGAATTATGCGTCTGAATAACCGGGATGTCGTCCGTAACAAATTAGTGAAGGATATTGTAAAAGCATTCGAAAAAGCAGAAAAAAAGCCATTCCATCCGGATAAAAAGGGACAGGCCGTTTATACAAAACATACAAAATAAGAAAAAAGCCGTGAAATTAAGATGTTTTACGGCTTTTTAAAAGAGAGGAAAAAGCTTATGACAGTTTCAATTGAAAAAGAATATGAGGGAACAATGATTCCCCATTGGGAGGAAATTATAAAAATAGTATGTGAAGAAGCTTGTGATTATGTGAATTGCCCCTTTGAGACAGCGGTGGATATTCTTTTGGTAGATAATGCTTCCATACATGAGATTAATCTGGCCCAAAGAGAGGTGGATCGTCCAACAGATGTCCTTTCTTTTCCACTGAATGATTATAAAATTCCGGGAGATTTTTCGGATATAGAAGAAACTGGAACATTTCATCCGGATACAGGGGAATTGATGTTGGGCGATATTGTAATTTCCATGGATAAAGTTTATTCTCAGGCAGAGGAATATGGCCATGCAAATGAAAGAGAACTTGCATTTTTGACAGCGCATAGCATGCTTCATCTGTTTGGTTTCGATCATATGGAGGAAGAAGAGAGAAAGGAAATGGAATATAAGCAGAAAGAAATCT
>JAUNBT010000076.1:7374-13275 GCA_030526985.1 Lachnospiraceae bacterium
AAAGAACAGGTTACACCAGATCTTTTCGTGCTTAAATACTTTTGACCCCAACCTCATAGTATAAGAATCAAAAATAAGTCAATACTTCCTGTATAAAGAATGAACAGGAGGGTTGATTGCATGAAAAAAATAAAATTAGTGCTGGCAGGTCTTTTTATTCTATTGAGCGCAGGATTTTTTTTCTATACATTAGAACAGGACCAAAAATCTGTGCCAAACCGGATCGTGAGTGGAAGTTCCATTACTCCGGCTGTAAGTAAAGGCGCTTATTACATGAAGATGGATGGCTCTTTAATTGTCATTTACCGATCAGACAACAGCATTTATGAATATACGGATCTCAATCAGGAGGTTCTTCCAGCCTCTTTGTTAGAAGAATTAAAATCTGGAAAATATTTTGAAAATGAAGCAGAGCTTTATGAATTTTTAGAAACCTATACCAGTTAGAAATGAAGGAATTTATGAAAAAAAATCAATTTGATACGATTATTATAGGGGCAGGAGCCTCCGGTCTTTTTGCGGCAATCGAAGCTTCTTCGAAGGGGGGACGGGTCCTTATCATCGAACGAATGAAAAGTCCGGGAAAGAAAATACTAGCAACCGGAAATGGAAAATGTAATTTGACAAATTTGGATATGAAGGAAGAATATTATCGGGGCAGCGCCAGTCGTCTTGCCCTTTTTGCTGTATCCGAGATGCCGCCGGATAAACTGCGGCGGTATTTTTATCGTTTCGGTCTAAATACAATTGAGAGAAATGGATATGTGTATCCAGTTACGGAACAGGCAAAAACGGTAGTTTCCATTCTTTTAAGAGAGATAAAGAAAAGAGGAGTTTTGATTCATTTAGAGGAGGAACTAAAACAGATTCTTCCTGCAGGTGATCATAGTTACCAATTACATACGGATAGAGCAGTTTATAAGGCGAAGAATATTGTGCTTTCTTGTGGCGGCTGTGCTTATCCCTCTTTAGGAAGCAATGGAAGCGGATATGCAATTTTGGAAAAACTAAAGATAGCGGTGACAAAACCACTTCCTGCCCTGACTGCTCTTTGCACTCCAAAGAAGGAAATGAAGTCCCTTTCCGGTGTTCGGACAAAGGGAGCCCTTCTTCTTATCTGTGAGGGGAAAAAGCTTGGATGGGAGAAGGGGGAAGTTCAATTTACAAACTATGGAATTTCCGGCATCCCGGTTTTTTCTCTGAGTCGTTTTGCTGTAAATGAAATTGAAAGGGGAAAAAAAGTGACTGCCTTTTTTGATTTTTATCCGGAGCAGACTGTAACGGAGCTTCGAAAAATACTTCGTGATTTTCGAAAAATCAGAGATATTACTGTAATGGAAGTGTTAGAAGGACTTGTCCATGAAAAATGGTGTCCTGTCCTCTTAAAAGAAGCGAAAATCACAGCTGGACATGAAAAGGCTTCTTCTCTTCCAGAAAAAGACTGGGACCGACTGCTTCATTTATTAAAGGAATATCCGATTCCTGTAAATGGATATCGGGATTTTGATTTTGCACAGGTAAGTCAGGGCGGAGTCAAGGGAAGCGAACTGACCAATGAGATGGAGGTCAAAAAGTACCAAGGACTGTATTTGACAGGAGAAATCGTAGATGTGGACGGTATCTGTGGTGGATATAATCTTACATGGGCTTTTGCAAGCGGATATTTAGCTGGCAGGGCGATTGCTTCCAAACAGGGAAAATGATTTTTAACAGAAAAGAGGAAAAAAGATGATACGAATCTCCCAATTGAGACTTCCTGTAAATCATACAGCGAAAGATTTAGAACAGGCAATTGAAAGGACATTAAAGGGACAGCCCTATGTCACCTGGAAAATAGTAAAACAGTCACTTGATGCAAGAAAAAGACAAAATATTCCTGTCTATCAGTACGAAATTGATGTTTTAGTCAAGGGGAAAGAAGAAAAGATTTTAAAACAGTTAAAAAACAAGAAGTTGTCCCGCGTTACGAAAAAAGAATATGAATTTCCATGGAGGGCGAATCATAAGCCAGAGCAGCCACCTGTGATTATAGGAACTGGTCCTGCCGGATTATTTTGTGGCCTGATGCTTGCAAGAGCAGGTTTTTGCCCGATTCTGATTGAACGGGGGGAACAGGCGCAAAAAAGAAAGGAAACGGTAGAGTCCTTCTGGAAGGAAGGAAAACTGAACCCGTCTTCCAATGTCCAGTTTGGGGAAGGTGGCGCAGGAACCTTTTCGGATGGGAAATTGAATACTCTTGTAAAAGATAAATTTTTAAGAAATAAAAAGGTCCTTGAAGAATTTGTGTCCCATGGAGCACCGGAGGAAATTTTATGGCTTGCAAAGCCTCATATCGGGACCGATCTTTTAATTCATGTAGTGGAAAATATAAGAAATGAGATTGTCAGTCTGGGTGGTTGTGTATATTTTGAGAAACAATTGACAGATTTAAAAATTGAGGATGGTCAAATAAAAAGTATCGTGCTACAATCAAAAGAAGAAAAGGAAGAGCTGCCGATAAGACAGCTTGTTTTAGCTCCCGGCCACAGTGCCAGAGACACTTTTCAGATGCTCTATGAGCGTGGAATTGCAATGGAAAGAAAATCCTTTGCAGTAGGAGTAAGAGTAGAACATCTGCGTGAGAGAATAAATGAAGCCCAATATGGACCAGATTGGGAAAAATATTCGCTTCCAACTGCTTCTTATAAGCTTACTTTTGAAGCCTCTGATCAAAGAGGCGTTTATTCCTTTTGTATGTGCCCCGGCGGTTATGTCGTAAACGCATCTTCTGAGGAAGGACGTCTTGCGATAAATGGTATGAGTAATCATGACCGGATGGCACGAAATTCCAATGCCGCATTAGTTGTGACGGTGACACCGGAGGATTATGGCGGTATCGGACCGCTTTCCGGTATGGAGTTTCAACGAAAGTTAGAAGAAAAAGCATATAAGTTGTGCGATGGCAAAATACCTGTCCAGCGTTACGGGGATTTCAAAAAGAAACGTATTTCAACAGCGTTTGGAAGTGTAAAGCCTTCGATGAAGGGAGTCTATGATTTTGGAGATCTTCACCAATGTTTACCATCGTATATTTCAAAAGCAATTTTAGAAGCTATGGAGAGCTTTGGCAGGAAGATTGCCGGTTATGATGATCCAGACAGTCTATTAAGCGGGATAGAATCAAGAACTTCTTCTCCCATACGAATTCCACGGGATGAAGAGTTTGAAAGTAATATAAAGGGAATCTATCCATGCGGGGAAGGCGCCGGTTATGCAGGCGGCATTACCTCTGCTGCCATGGATGGAATAAAAACGGCAGAAAAAGTTGCACAACATTTATGTTCACAATAGGAGAAAGGCAATGATGACAAAGGATATAACACAAAATGAGATGACAGAAGAACAATTATTAGAAGAAAACAGAAAAATTCGAGAAAGCCTGAAGGAGAAAAAACGAATTGTTGTTAAGATTGGTTCCTCCTCCGTTATTCATGAAGAAACCGGTGGAATTGATTTTATTAAATTAGAAAAGTTAGCCCGCTATCTTACCGATCTTCATAATCAGGGGAAAGATGTGGTACTTGTCTCTTCCGGTGCAATCGGTATGGGTGTGCAGGCATTAGGACTATCCAAACGTCCGGCTTCCGTAGCAAGAAAGCAGGCATGTGCCGCTGTAGGTCAGGGACAATTGATTGGTGTCTATGAACGTTTCTTTAAAGAATATAACCAGCAGATTGCCCAGATTCTTATTACAAAAGAAACAATGATTGACCGGGACAGACGGTTAAATGCTAAAAATACCTTTCTTGAGCTTTTGGATATGGGTGTGATTCCTATTGTAAATGAAAATGATACAGTTGCGACAGAAGAAATCGAGTTTGGTGATAATGATACGCTGGCAGCTATTGTATGTGCCCTTGTAAAAGGGGATTTGCTGATTCTGCTTACGGATATTGATGGTTTTTATACCGATGATCCTCATAAAAATCCAGAAGCAAAAATCATTCCTGTTGTCGAAGAAATAGATGAGCAGATAGAGGGAATGGCAAAAGGTGTCACCTCTCGTTTTGGCACGGGAGGAATGGCAGCAAAGATTGCTGCAGCAAATATATGTAATGATTCAGGAGCCGATATGCTGATTGCATCTGGTGAACGAGCTGATATTTTGAATAAAATTATGCAGGGGGAACAGTTAGGAACTATCTTTAAAGCACATAAGCGGCCGGATTTCCATCTGATTTCCTACCTGCAGAACAAATCCTATTTGGATGAATAAAACAATACAGAGATAGAGAAAGGTGAAAACGCATATGGATCAAAAAAAAATAGACCGAATTAATGAATTATATCATAAATCAAAAGGGGTAGGGCTGACTGCTTCGGAAAAGGCAGAACAGACTGCCCTTCGCAAAGAATATATTGCTGCAATCCGCGGTGATCTCACTGACAGTCTGAATCATATCAGCATTAAGAATCCGGACGGCAGCATCACAGATTTAAAAAAGAAACAAAAATCATGTTGACAAAAAAGGAAGTACGGCAGTTAATCCAGTCAAAAAAAAGAGAATCCGATCCGGTTATGAGGAAAGAGGCAGCACTTTCCTGTTCGGAGCTTCTTTTTGGGCTTAAGCAGTGGAAAAATGCAAAAATAATTCTCACCTACATCAGTTATAATAAAGAGATGTCCACGGACCTTATCCTCTCAAGAGCCTTTGAAGAGGGGAAAACAGTGGCTGCTCCCAGAGTTGAGGGAGAGAATATGAATTTTTATATTTTTTCATCAAAGGATGAATTAGGAAAGAGCGAGATGGGCATTTTAGAACCTCTTAAAAATACTCTTCCTGTTGATGAAGAAGCATTGATGATAATGCCTGGGGTCGCTTTTGATCTGGAGCGTAACCGGGTAGGATACGGTGGTGGTTTTTACGATAAATATTTAGAGATGCATCCGAAGCACTATAAAATCGCCATTGCCTATGAATTTCAGATTCTCTCAGATTTTGAGACGAGTGAATTTGATTTAAAACCGGATCTTATTGTTACAGAGTCTAGAATTATTTAAAATGACATTTCAAACGGAAAAGAGGGACATAGTTATGCTAGAACAATTAGGAAAAAATGCAAAAGCAGCAGCGATGCAGCTTGCAAAAGCTTCTATTACTCAAAAGAATACGGCGTTAAATGCAATTGCAGATGCATTAGAATCCCACAGTCAGGAGATTTTATTGGAAAATGCCATTGATTTAAAAAATGGAGAGGCAGCCGGAATGAAGCAGTCACTTCTTGATCGGCTTGCACTCAATGAACAGCGGATTGCCGATATGGCAGAGGGGATTCGTCAGGTGGCTTCTCTTCCAGACCCAATCGGAGAGGTTCTCTCTATGAAAAAAACAGCAAACGGGCTTATGATTGGGCAAAAAAGAGTTCCTTTGGGAGTTGTCGGCATTATTTATGAATCCCGTCCGAATGTGACTGCCGATGCTTTTTCTTTATGCTTTAAGACTGGAAATGCGGTTATTTTAAGAGGAGGCAGTGACGCCATTCATTCTAATCAGGCAATTACACAGGTAATTCGCCAGGCACTTTCCGATGTGGGAATGCCAAAAGATGCGATTGGACTTGTGACAGATACAAGCCGGGAGACGGCTGCAAAGATGATGAAGCTGAACCAGTATATCGATGTACTGATTCCAAGAGGCGGCGCCGGTTTGATCCGAAACGTTGTGGAGAATGCAACAATTCCATCAATTGAGACAGGTACGGGTAATTGCCATGTCTATGTGGACGAACATACCGATCTTGATATGGCAGTAAAAATCATAGTGAATGCCAAGACACAGCGTCTTGGAACCTGTAATACCTGTGAATCTTTAGTAATCCATAGAAAAGTTGCCGATCAGGCCGTATATGCTATCGCAAAGG
>JAUNBT010000077.1 GCA_030526985.1 Lachnospiraceae bacterium
GAAGAACCGCCAGAGAATTAAGATCTGTCAGTATGGACTTCCTTACATAGGAACAACATTTGTGCTTGGCGGCGGTTCCTTAAAAAATGGAATTGATTGTTCTACTTTTGCAAGAAGAGCAATGAGAAATGCCGGTGTAAACGTAAGCAGCTCTGCATTGGCAGTGAATCTGTCCAACAGTGGAAGAAAGATTAAAAGATCCCAGTTAAAACCTGGCGATATGGTATTTTACTATAACAGCTATAAGGATAAGAGAATCGGACATTGTGCCATCTACATTGGAGAAGGATATATCATCAATGCTTCCGGTCATCAGGGACACTATTATCCATCCGGTGGAATCCGAATTTCAAGAATTGACTATAGAAAGCCGACTGCTGTAAAATTTAGAAATCTGGTAGGTAACTAAAAAACGAAACACTTTAAACTTTTAAACTTCAACTTGACAAAGTAAATAGACTCTGTTATGATAAGCGTATCGATGCAAATACGATGAAAACGATGGAGGATTTTTCATAATGATGACAACAAAGAATTTTAATCACTTTTATTATGGTTATTTTTATGCTTGGACTAAGGATACTAGTGCAGGTTCTTTGTTGTGCAGGAAAAGGTAGAAGCCCTCTGATCGAAGGAATGATAGAAGAATCAGGAGCCGGCGTTCTGTACATACACAGAATCGCCGGCTCTTTCTTTTTGCAGGGAGAAAAAACATAGAAATCGAAAGGAAGAAAAACAAATGATTTTAATTTTGAACCAGAATGTATCAGAAGAACTGAAGAATGATTTGAGGAAAGAAGTGACATCAAAGGGACTTAAAATTCACGAATCCCAGGGAGAGAAAACGACAATATGGGGCTTAGTGGGAGATACGACCAGAATTGATGAAGATCAGATTGGAATCCATCCGGCAGTATCGGAAGTGAAACGAATTCAAAAACCATACAAATTAGCCAGCAGGGAAATGCATCCGGAAGATTCTGTTGTTGAAATTTGTGGAAGAAAAATCGGCGGTGGACATTTTGATGTAATTGCCGGACCTTGTTCTATCGAGACGAAAGAGCAGATTATCGAAGTGGCAAATGATGTAAAAAACAGTGGTGCAGGACTGCTTCGCGGAGGTGCCTTCAAACCGCGTACCTCCCCTTACTCTTTCCAGGGACTTCATGGACAGGGATTAGAACTTTTATTAGAGGCAAAAAAAGCCACCAGGCTGCCTATCGTGACAGAGCTTATGAGTACTTCCCATATTGAATTGTTCGGGGATGTAGATGTGATTCAAATCGGAGCCAGAAATATGCAGAATTTTGAGCTTTTAAAAGAAGTTGGAAAGCTGAAAACTCCGATTTTATTAAAAAGAGGATTGGCAAATACGTTAGATGAGCTTTTAATGAGTGCCGAATACATTATGGCTGGCGGCAATGAAAATGTTATTTTATGTGAAAGAGGAATTCGTACCTTTGAGACATCTATGAGAAATACCCTGGATTTATCAGCAATTCCAATGCTTAAGAAGAAAACCCATCTGCCAATTGTGATTGACCCATCTCATGCAGCAGGTCTTCGTTGGATGGTAGAGCCACTGTCTCTTGCCGCTATTGCAGCAGGTGCAGATGGTCTGATGATTGAGGTTCATAATAATCCGGAAAAAGCTCTCTGCGATGGAGCGCAGTCTCTTACACCGGCTGATTTTGATGCATTAATGAAAAAAATTCAAAAGTCTGTGGAATTCTTCCGGGAATTGAGATAAGATAATTGTAAGAAGAAAAAGAAAGAGGGAATCCTGATGTCAACGGAGGAAGAAAAGTTAATTGAGACTGCCATGAATCAACTGGCCTTTTCCTATGCACCTTACTCTGATTTTAAAGTAGGGGCTGCCATAGAGACAATGGATGGAGAAATTTATGGAGGCTGTAATATTGAAAATGCAGCTTTTGGGCCGGGAAATTGTGCAGAACGGACAGCAATCTTTAAAGCAGTCAGCGAGGGGAAGAGGCATTTTAAAAGAATCGCAATCGTGGGAGGAAAAGCCGGCTGTGTGAGAGACTACTGCCCACCCTGTGGAGTCTGCCGTCAGGTGATGCGGGAATTTTGTTCCCCGAATTTTCAGATTATACTTGCCAAAAACAGCAAAGACTATAAGGTCATGACTCTGAATGAACTATTCCCAGAGAGTTTTGGACCGGACCAACTGGCCTGATGGCCGGATTATCAGTCAGGAGATGATAGGATGTATCCCTATAAACGAATATTTGTAATTGTAATTGATTCTTTCGGAGTTGGTGAGATGGATGATGCGGCGGCATTTGGAGATGCAGGAGCTAATACCCTTCTTCACATCAGCGAAGCGATGGACGAATTTCAGATTCCTAATCTGCAAAGCTTAGGTCTTGCGAATCTTTGTCCGTTAAAGCAGGTAGAGCCGGTAAAATCCCCTCTGGGTTGTTTTACAAAATTAAAAGAAGCCAGTGCGGGAAAGGATACGATGACAGGACACTGGGAGATCATGGGACTTCTTACGAAGCATCCACTACAGACTTTTACAGAGACGGGGTTTCCAAAAGAACTGATAGAGGAACTGGAAAAAGAGACCGGTCATAAAATAATTGGAAATAAAAATGCTAGCGGAACTGACATTTTGAAGGAGCTTGGGAGAAGGTCCATGGATACGGGCGAGATGATTGTTTATACTTCCGCAGATTCGGTTTTACAAATCTGTGGCCATGAGGACGAGAAGTATTTTGGCCTTTTAGAACTTTATCGTTGCTGTAAGATTGCAAGAAAACTTACCTTGAAACCGGAATGGATGGTTGGAAGAGTCATCGCCAGACCTTATATTGGGGAAAATGCGAAAGAATTTAAGAGAACGAGTAACCGGCATGACTATGCAGTGGCACCATCAGGAAAGACTGCAATGGACGCACTGAAGGAACATGGACTTGATGTAATTTCCATTGGAAAGATAGAAGATATATTTTCAGGACAGGGGATTACAAAAGCATTTCATTCAACCAGCTCGGTTCATGGAATGGAACAGACGATTGACGTGGCAAAGGAAGATTTTTGTGGACTTTGCTTTGTCAATCTGGTGGATTTTGATACCCTTTGGGGACACAGGCGAGATCCGATTGGATATGGGAAAGAATTGGAACGGTTCGATGAAAAGCTGGGGATTTTAATGGAGACGTTAAAAGAGGAGGATTTGCTTCTGATTACGGCAGATCATGGAAATGACCCGACAGCACCGGGAACGGACCATACTAGGGAGAAAGTACCGTTTCTTGCATGGTCACCGGGAAGGATAAAGAGAGGAATGCTCAAAGAACAGGAAAGCTTTGCCGTGATCGGGGCGACAATCGCAGATAATTTTAAAGTTGCCATGCCAGAGGGTACCATAGGAACTTCTCTTTTAAAGGAGATTTTTGACAAACGGAGGATTTAAATGCAGGAAGAGCAGAGAAAAAAAGACAGAGCCTTTTTAGTAGGCGTTAATATAGATGGAGATTCGGAATTTGAACGTTCCATGGAAGAATTAGAAAATCTGGCGAAGGCTTGTGAGATGGAAGTAGTAGGGAGGGCAGATCAGAATCTGCCCTCGATTAATCAGGCCTTTTATGTAGGTTCCGGGAAGGTAGATGAAATTAAGGCGGCGGCTTCTATGCTAGAGGCAGATTTAATCATATTTGACAATTCCCTTACCCCATCCCAGCTTCGAAACCTGCAAAATAAGTTAGAGATGACGGTGATGGACCGGACGAATTTGATTCTTGAGATATTTTCAAAAAGAGCAAGAACAAGAGAGGCCAGAATGCAGGTGGAGATTGCAAGCTTAGAATATGCCATGCCAAGATTAATCGGCATGGGACAAATTTTAAGCCGGCAGGGTGGAACCAGCGGTGGCATGAGCAATCGAGGTGCCGGAGAAAAGAAGTTGGAATTAGACAGAAGACGGATTCAGCACAGAATCAGTGAGCTTCGAAAAGAATTAAAGCAGGTGGCAAGGGAGCGTGAGACCCAGCGGAAACAAAGAAAAGAAAATGGGATCGTGCTTGTCGCCCTTGCAGGTTATACCAATGCCGGAAAATCTACTCTTTTAAACCGGATGGTGGAGGAATATGTCGGCTCAGAAGAAAAAAAGGTGGAGGCAAAGGATATGCTTTTTGCCACCCTTGACACAACCGTCCGCAAAATAACACCGGCGGGAAGACAGCCTTTTTTAATGTCCGATACAGTAGGCTTTATCAGCAATCTTCCTCACCATTTGGTAAAGGCATTTCAGTCTACCTTAGAGGAGGTAAAACAGGCGGATCTTGTGCTCCATGTGGTGGATTATTCTGATCCGGATTACCGGGAACAGGTAAAGATAACGAAGGAGACCTTGAAGGACTTAGGAGCAGATCAGATTCCCTGTATTTATGTTTTTAATAAAGCCGACAAGGTCCTTGAAAAACTTCCTGTCTGCAAAAAAGATAGAATTTATTTGTCAGCAAAACAGGGTGTGGGACATGAGGAACTGCTGGAGATGATTTATGAGAAAGCATTTTCTGATTATGTAGACTGCGATATGCTGCTCCCTTATGAGATGGGGCATATTGTTTCTTATTTCAATAAAGAAGGGATGGTAAGAGAGACCTCTTATGAACCGGAAGGGACAAAAGTAAAGCTTCACTGTCCATTAAAAGATTACGAAAAATACAAAGAATTCTTGTTATAATAGACTTTATCTGTAAAATGATTTATAATATAAGGTATACGAACCGATTAGGGAGGGAAACAACATGAAGAAAAAAATTTTGTTTGCTGCTTCGGAATGTGTGCCTTTTATGAAGACCGGCGGTCTGGCAGATGTAGCAGGAGCATTACCGAAGGAATTTGATCCAAAGAAGTGGGATATCAGAGTGGTAATGCCCTGCTATTCTTGCATTTCGGAGGAATATCTTAAGAAAATGAAGTATGTGACACATTTTCATACCAGTGTAGGCGGGCTTCTTCCGAAAGAGTATGTGGGCATCATGACTTTGGAGCTGGATGGAATTACCTATTATTTTATCGATAATAAGAGTATGTTTGGCGGTATGAAACCTTATGGAGACCCTTATGGTGATATACGAAAATTTTGCTATTTTTCCAAGGCAGTTTTATCCATTCTTCCATCCGTAGATTTTAAACCGGATATCATACATTGTCATGACTGGCAGACTGGGCTGATTCCTGTCTATTTGAAGACAGAATTTGCCGGAAGCGATTTTTATAAGGATATTAAGTCAATAATGACCATACATAATTTAAGATTCCAGGGAATCTGGGATATTGAGACAATGAAGGGACTTACCGGTCTGCCGGACGAACTTTTTACCGCTGATAAGTTAGAATTCAACGGTGACGCTAATATGCTAAAAGGTGGCATTGCCTATGCAGATTATGTGACAACAGTGAGTGAAACCTATGCCGAGGAGATAAAGACCTGGGAATATGGAGAAGGGTTAGACGGTCTTTTAAGGGCAAGAGAAGATACGGTATGTGGAATTTTAAATGGAATTGATTATAAGGAATATGATCCAATGACAGACAGTTATTTGGTTTCTCCTTATTCTGTAGAAGATTTCAGAAAGAAAAAGTGGAAAAACAAGACCAAACTGCAGGAGGAACTTTCCTTGCCTGTAGATAAGAGCAAATATATGATAGGTATGATTACCAGACTGACGGATCAAAAGGGACTGGATTTAATTCAGTATGTCATAGATTATATGACGGACGAGAAGACCCAGTTTGTTGTGATTGGAACGGGAGACCCCAGATATGAGGATATGTTCCGTTATCATGAAAGTTTACAAAGTGAGCGAATCTGCGCTAAGATTACTTATTCTGATGAACTGGCCCATAAGCTTTACGCGGCTTCGGATGCATTTTTGATGCCGTCCAGGTTCGAGCCTTGTGGACTTTCCCAGTTGATTGCCCTTCGGTATGGCTCTGTGCCAATCGTCAGGGAGACGGGAGGATTAAAGGACACAGTAGAACCATTGAATGAATATGAAAATACAGGCAATGGATTTTCTTTTGGACCATATGATGCAAGGGATATGTTAAAGATCATTAACTATTCAAAGGAGATTTATTTTGGAAAGAAAGCAATGTGGAATAAGATTGCAGAACGGGGAATGAGATGTGACTATTCCTGGCATACCTCAAGGGAAAAATATGAGGCACTTTACAGCCGTTTAATCGGCAAATAGAAGGTTTAAAGGAGAGTAATTTATGGATTTACAAACATTTTTTTATGGAAATTGTTTTGACGCATATGAATATTTTGGCGCCCACAAATCAAAAGGAAGAGGAAAAAGAGGGTTTGATTTTCGCGTATACGCACCGAGAGCGGTAAAAGTGGAACTGTGCGGTGATTTTTCTGACTGGAAGCCTCTTCCAATGGAGAGGGATGAATATGGCATTCACACCGCCCATGTGACCCAGGCAAAACCGGGAATGACTTATAAATATCTGATTCACAGAGATGACGGAAGACAAGTGTACAAGTGTGATCCTTATGGTCTTCAGATGGAACGCCCGCCAAAGACAGCATCCATTATCCCGGAGGATTTAAAATCATACAAATATCATGATCAGCAGTGGATGGAAGAGAGAAAGGGAAATCATACCAATTACGGGAGACCGCTTAATATATATGAGCTGCATTTTGGTTCCTGGAGACGAAAAGAGGATGGTTCCTGGTATCACTACGATGAACTTGGCAGCCTTTTGATTCCATACCTTAAGGAGAACGGATATACCCATATCGAGATACTTCCTTTGAGTGAACATCCGCTCTACGCTTCCTGGGGATATCTTACCAGCTGTTATTTTAGTGTAACTTCCCGCTATGGAACTCCGAAACAGTTTATGCAGTTTGTAGATGAATGCCATCAGAATGGAATAGGAATTATTATGGACTTTGTTCCGGTTCATTTTATTACAGATGATTTCTCTCTTCAGACCTTTGACGGCCATCCGCTCTATGAGTATGAGAGCCAGGATATTGCATATAGTGAATGGGGAAGCTGCAACTTTAATCTATACAAGGATGAAGTTCGAAGCTTTTTAAAATCGGCAGCAAATATCTGGTTTGACTATTACCATGTTGACGGACTTCGGATGGATGCCATCAGCAACTTAATCTACTGGCAGGGAAATGAAGAGCGGGGCACGAACGATGGAGCTCTCTATCTGATTCGGGGAATTAACTACGGATTAAAGCAGATGCACGAGGGAATTATGCTGATTGCGGAAGATTCCTCAAGTTTTCCAAAGGTAACGGTTCCGGTAGAGTATGATGGCTTAGGCTTTGATTACAAATGGGATATGGGCTGGATGAACGATACTTTAGAATTTTTCAAGGTGGCACCATGGGATAGAAAGAATCATTACAATAAACTGACCTTTTCCATGTGGTATTTTTACAATGAAAAATATGTTCTTACTTTGTCTCATGATGAGGTCGTCCACGGAAAGGCGACGATTCTTCAAAAAATGTGGGGTGACTATGAGGAGAAATTCAAGCAGGCAAGAACTCTTTATACCTACATGTACACCCATCCGGGAAAGAAGCTGAATTTTATGGGCAATGAGATTGGCCAGTTCCGGGAGTGGGATGAGAAACGGGAGCAGGACTGGTTCTTAAGGGATTATCCAAAGCACGATATGTTTTATCATTTTATGCAGGATTTGAATAAAGCTTATCTGGCAAATCCGGCTCTCTATGAGACCGATTATGATGATCGTTGTTTCCGGTGGTTAGAAATTGAGACAGTGGAAGAATGTGTCTATGTCTATGAACGTATGACAGTTTCCTGGGATAACCGGGTCATCACTGCCTTGAATATGCAAAATATCTATTATGAGGAGATTCGCATCGGTGTGGATGAACCATTGGTGTTAGAAGAGGTGATTAACTCAGACGATTCCCGCTATGACGGCGAAGGAAGAGTAAATGGCCAGATTGAAGCAGTTGCACAGGAGTATAAAGGACATCCGTATTCCTTTGGAATTAGATTGGCACCTTATGGAAGTTGTATCTTCCGGGTAATTAGATAAAAGAACGCAAAAAAAGAACAGGCAATAGAGGGAATGGGACGCCTGTTCTTTTTTTGTATATAGTATGATTGAGAAGGATATTGCTTTAAGCAAAAATTGATTTGCTTGAAAGGATAAAATAATTATATCTGGGAAATACAACAAGTTCAATAGATAAATTCTTAAAATTATAAAATATTTATAAATTTTTTCATTTTTGCAGAGTGTTGTAATCCAATACGAAGAATTTTGCCAGACAAATGTAAAAAGAAGGTTGCCGGAACTGGCAATTTGGGGTAGAATGGAGAAAGAAAATCTATTTGTGAAAGGATTCGCTTATGAAGAAAATAGCGGTTGTTACAGACAGTAATAGTGGAATTACCCAAAAAGAAGGGGAGGCGTTGGGAATCTATGTCGTTCCAATGCCATTTTATATAGACGGACAGGTTTATTATGAAGGAATTAACCTGGATCGAGAGACATTTTTTGAGAAACAGGATCAGGGGGCAGAGATTACCACTTCCCAGCCGTCCCCAGGGGATGTGATGGATTTGTGGGATCGACTGCTGGAAAAAGAAGGTTATGAGGAGATTGTTTATATCCCTATGTCGAGTGGGCTTAGCGGCTCTTGTCATACGGCACTGACTTTAGCCGAGGACTACGATGGACGGGTCTATGTTGTGGATAACCAGCGGATATCTGTAACCCAGAAGCAGTCCGTAATGGATGCATTACAAATGGTAGAGGATGGAAAGAGCGGTGCTCAGATTAAGAAGATTCTTGAGATTGAGAAGCTTGAGGCCAGCATATATATTACTTTGGATACGTTAAAATATTTGAAAAAGGGTGGACGAATCACCCCTGCTGCGGCTGCCATCGGTACGGTACTTAATTTAAAGCCGGTACTTCAGATTCAGGGAGAAAAGTTAGATGCCTATGCTAAAGTACGTGGAGAGAAGAAAGCAAGAAAGATAATGAAGGACGCAGTTCACAAGGATTTAAGCCAACGATTCAAAGAAGCGATGGCCGGGGACGGAATCAAACTGCATGCAGCACACACGACTACAGATGAGGAAGCTGTAAAGTGGGCGAAAGATTTGATGGAAGAATTTCCGTCTTATGAGATTGTATCAGATCCGCTTTCTCTTAGTGTAAGCTGTCATATCGGACGGGGTGCTGTTGCCGTTGCAGTGACAAAGGTACCTGGAAATTACGAAGAATAAGAAAAGGGGCAGGCCGGTACGTCTGCCCCTTTCCCAGACAGGAGATAAAAGACATGGAAGAGTGGAAGCAAGCGGGTTTGGTGTTAGAAGGCGGCGGTATGCGCGGCATGTACACAGTCGGCATTTTAGAATATTTTATGGAACGGGAACTGTATTTTAAGAATACCTATGGGGTATCGGCAGGAAGCTGCCATGCCTGCAGTTACTTAGCAAAGCAAAAGCAGAGGGCATACCGGATTAGTTTAGACTATTTAGGCGATAAGCATTACTGTGGACTCTACAGTCTCCTTACAACAGGAGAATTATTTGGAGCAGACATGTGCTACCGTCAGATTCCGGAGGAGTTAGACCCTTTTGATTATGAAGAATACGAGAAACGGCAGGGAAATTTTTATGCGGTAGTCACGAACTGCCGGACAGGAAAAGCAGAGTATCTGCCCATCGAGAATATGAAAGAAGATGTGCAGATGATACGAGCATCCTCCTCCCTTCCTCTTGTGGCGAAGATGGTATCCATTGGCGGAGAAAACTATTTGGACGGCGGAATCAGTGATTCCATTCCGGTAAGAAGAGCGAGAAAAGACGGCAATCGAAAATGTGTCGTTGTGCTGACAAGAGATCTTTCTTATCAGAAAGGTCCGAATACTATCATGCCCCTTCTGAGAGCCAGATACATAAAATATCCTAAGCTTTTAAAGGCATTAGAAGAGAGACATATGATCTATAATAAGACATTATCCTATATTAGAGCCGGAGAAAAGGCGGGCAAATTTTTTGTGATGCAGCCGAAGAATCCGGTTGCTTTTAATAGAATCGAGAAAGATAGAAAGAAATTAATCGGCTTATATCGTCAAGGATATGAGGATGCGAAAAATCAATGGGAAGCGTTGACGGATTTTCTGGCGGATTGTTAACTGGTGCATCATGGAGTCAAATACTTTTGACAACTACACCATAATATAAGAAAAGAGGTTTTTCTATGACAGAATCATCATCCACATTAATGTGGATCCTGTTTTTCTATGTATACTGTTTTTTAGGCTGGTGTGTAGAATCCCTTTACGTATCCTATTTTCAAAAAAAGTGGGTCAATCGGGGATTTATGCATGGTCCCTATATTCCATTGTATGGAAGTGGAGCATTGATTGTGACCTATGTGACACTTCCTGTAAAGAATTCTGTGTTGCTTACCTTTGTGATAGGGGCAGTGGCGGCTTCTGTTTTGGAGTATGTGACAGGGGTTTTGATGGAAGCGATTTTTAAAGTGCGATATTGGGATTATTCGAATAAGCGTTTTAATCTGAATGGGCATATTTGTCTGCTGAATACGGTAGAATGGGGATTTTTATCTGTTTTTTTAGTATTTGTGTTAGACAGACCGATAGCGGCGTTTGTAAATGCAATGACACTTCCGATACAAATGACGGCGGTGGTATTTATCAGTATTCTATTTGTGACTGATTTTGCATTGTCTGTAAGAGCAGCATTCGATGTACGAGATATGATTATCAAGATGACGGAGGCAAAGGAAGAGATTTATCGCCTTCAGCGCCGAGTAGATGTAATGATTGCAGTTGCAGATGATTCTTTCGATAATTGGAAAGAAGAGAAACGAGAGATAATGGAAGGTCGTATGGAAGCATTAGAGGAGCGTTTTGATCTTGTAAAGAACATGAGTCAGGAGAAAAAAGCAGAATCCAGACTGATGCTTAAATCCCTGCAAGACCAGTTTGCAGAGCTTTTGGAGACCGTGAAATTGCAACGGGTCGAGAAGACAGAACAGCCTCGCTTTACCGAGGAATTTCGTGAGGAGTTAGATGCACTGAAAGAAAGATTTCAAAAGGTTGGCACAATGCTTCCCCGTATGGAATCTTACTTTGGAACACATAAAAGAAATCTGCTTTTGAACAGTCCAACAGCGACTTCAAAGAAATTTAAAGAAGCCTTTGAGGAATTAGTAGCACTAGCAGATACACGTAGAAAAAAGAATGACGACAGCAACGATGAGGCTGGAAAATAATTCTGGTACATAAGAGAGAAAGGCGGAATATTTATGAGATTAATTATTCTTTTGGTAGTTATTTTTGTAATTAAGAATTACATTGCACAAAGCAAGGGGAGAAAGACAGAGAATCGAAATGCTACAAAGAATTCAGTAGGAAATGCAACAAGAAAGGTAGCAGATGAGATCCTTAAGGAGGTACAGGAAAAAGAAAAAAGAGATTTGGAAAAAAGAAGACAAGAAGAGAATCGCAAAAAACTGACAAAGGAACAGGAGCGAAAGAATAAAAAACAACGGGAGAAAGAAACTACCGGAAAAAAATCAATTGATCGAAAAAGAAGAGAAGCCCAGCAAAGACAAAATGAAATTCGGGAAAGACAGGAAGCAGCTGAGCGTCAAAAAGCAGGAAGCGGCCAGTCTTTTAAACGGACAGCGGAAGCAGAAAATAAAAGACGGGAAGCGTCTGCTACTGCAAAAGGCAAGACTGGTTCCAACGAAATACAAAACCATATTATCGCATCAGATCGGCGAGATGCTGTCAAAACTGCCCTGACTCCAAACAAAAAAGCAGCTACAGAATTTAAGTTAGAGCATTACTTAGATCCACTCACAGCCCCATTTTATCCGGGAAATGAAAAAGAGACGGACAAAGGGAAGAGTTTTTGTGTAGAGGATTATCTCTTCCCGACCCTGGCCTCTTTCTACCCAAAAACGAATATTTCAGAAGAATAATAGAAGGAAAGATAGAATGGAAATGGAAAAAAAGCAATACAGGTTAGAAAATGATACAAATGAAGTTAGTGCAGATAGCAGGGAGGCAGCTGTGGAACTTTCTAACGAAGGGGATATGGGTTGCTGCTGCGACCGGCATAAACATCGGGAAGGGAAAGAATATCGGGATTTGGTCAACCGATTAAGCCGGATTGAAGGGCAGATTCGAGGAATCAAAAAAATGGTGGAGGAAGACCGCTACTGCGTCGATATTTTGACGCAGATGTCAGCGGTTCAGTCCGCATGCAACGCATTTTCCCGCAATTTACTGGAAAATCATATCAAAACCTGTGTGGTAGAAGATATTAAATCCGACCGGGAAGGCACAGTGGAGGAATTGTGTAATACAATTCGGAAAGTAATGAAGTAAATGTTAAGAAAGTGTTTCGTTTCTTGAAAAATGTGTTATAATAAATAGCAGAAAAAACCAAAAAGACTTCTAGAGTTATTTTATAAAGAAAATGGAAGGGAATAAAAAAGAAAGAGAGATGACACAAAAGAAATGGAATGGAGAAAACAAAAGAGAGCGATACGGTTTTTATTTTGCTGTCTTCTAGTCGGACTACTGTTTTCAGGATTTGGCTATCAAAAGGTTCAGGCAGAAGACGGATTAGATACACATGGAGATGACCCTGTGGCAGGAATGCTTGATAAAGACGATTTTGAGACAACCGAGGAGTGGGAGGATTATCAAGAGGATTATAATAAAATTCATCCCAGATTTTCTGTCCGTGGGAGTGTGAAGCTGACACCAGCGTACAGCCCGCAAATCAGTGCAAAATTATGTTATACAATTACGGGACTTCCAGTAGCAAAAGCAATCCAGAACTGGGTTGTCAGCGGAAATTACCTTTATGTTACCCAGCGGAAAAGCTCTGATACTTATCTGAGCCGATGTAAGATTAATACGGCGACAAAGACGGCTGTTTTTCAGGATAAGATGATATTGGAGAACTTTGGACATGGTCAGACATTAGAAGAATATCAGTATAATGGAAAGACCTATCTCCTTGTATCCTGTAAGGCTAATACAGCTTATACGGATAATTACTGGTCCATGCAGATA
>JAUNBT010000408.1 GCA_030526985.1 Lachnospiraceae bacterium
GACATCCATCTCCACCGTCCAATCAGACAGAGCTGTACATAAGTAATAAAATTCACTATCGTGATTGATAATATCTGGGAAAACAGAACATCCATTACCCGCAGATATCCTATTCTCAGACCACCGTAAAGCTTATTAAAGCAAAACAGCAAAATAGCATAGAGCGCAACAACCGCCCAGTTACCCCTTCTCCAAAATGGATTCGGAATCATATTACTATAAATATATTCCCAAACCAGCCAGAACATAAAGGTAAGTCCGGCAATCAGTCCTATTGTCTCTAAAAAAATAACGATTCGTTTAAATTGTTCATTCTTCAATTTTCTACACCTTCATTTCAGCTATCATTTCAGCCATAGTATCTCATGCTGATAAGTGTATCAAATTGCGTGGTTTCTGTCAAATAACAATAAAATTTTACTGTCTCTATAGCTTATCATATTTTGAATCAAAAATGTTTAAAGACTTCAAATTCTAAAGAAATTGTAAGAAAAACTTAAAGATTTGCGTAAATTAATGAAAGAAACTCTTGACACGCCCTCATATCCCCCTTACAATAACAAATGATACTAAGGAAAACTGAAAAAATCAGGAGGTTTAATGATGAAACCATATAGTGATATGACCAAAGAAGAACTTTTATCTTTAAAAGAGCAGCTCTCTGCTGAATATGACGCAATTAAGGCACAGGGGTTATCTCTTGATATGTCCAGAGGAAAGCCATCTGCTGAGCAGCTTGCACTGTCCATGGGCATGATGGATACTCTGTCAAGTTCTTCTATATTAAAGAGCGAAGACGGAACTGACTGCAGAAGCTACGGTGCTTTAGACGGCATCAGCGAAGCGAAGACTTTCATGGGTGCCATGATGGACGCACCTGCTGATCAGATTATTGTATATGGAACTTCCAGTTTAAATATTATGTATGATACCGTATCCCGTTCTATGACACACGGTGTTCTTGGCTCCACCCCATGGGCAAAGCTTGACAAGGTAAAGTGGCTCTGTCCGGTACCTGGTTATGACCGTCATTTTTCCATTACAGAGTTTTTCGGCATTGAACTGATTAATGTTCCTATGACACCAGAAGGACCTGATATGGATATCGTAGAAAAATTAGTAAGCGAAGATGACGCAATCAAAGGAATCTGGTGCGTACCAATGTACTCCAACCCACAGGGCGTTGTATATTCCGATGAGACGGTAAAACGTTTTGCCGCATTAAAACCGGCAGCTGCTGATTTCCGTATTTACTGGGATAATGCTTACTGTGTTCATCATTTATATTTTGATGACAAGCCAGTTCTTTTAGACATCCTCTCAGAATGTGAGAAAGCAGGAAATCCTGATATGGTCTATAAATTCGGTTCCACTTCCAAGGTAACTTTCCCTGGAGCCGGTATTGCTGCTATGGCCGCTTCCAAAGCAAATATCGCTGAGATCAAAAAACAGCTTTCTATGCAGACAATTTGCCACGACAAGCTCAATCAGCTTCGCCACGTTAGATTTTTCAAAGATTTAGACGGACTGATGGCACATATGAAGAAGCATGCTGACATTGTACGTCCAAAATTCGAAGCTGTTCTTGATGTATTGGAAAAGGAATTAGGTGGTCTCGGAATCGGAAGCTGGATTGCACCGAAAGGTGGTTACTTTATCTCCTTTGATTCCATGCCAGATTGTGCAAAAGCAATTGTTGCAAAAACAAAAGAAGCCGGAGTAATTATGACAGGAGCAGGTGCAACCTTCCCATATAAGAAGGATCCAAAAGACAGTAACATAAGAATTGCGCCAACCTTCCCATCCTCTGAAGATCTTTCCAAGGCGGCAGCAATCTTCGTACTTAGCGTAAAATTAGTAAGCATTGACAAAATTTTAGAATCCAAATAAAGTTTCAAACAGAAAACGACCGGAAGAATAAAAAAATCTATTTCTTCCGGTCGCTTTATTTAAAAAAATTTATTATCTGTGGAAATGTAGTTCACACCCCATTTATATAAAAGGCGGGCTATATTCCGGTTATTCACAGTCCACACATTCAGCTTAAGTCCTGCTTTTTGAACCTTCTTTACAATATCAGATGTTACATACTCATAATCCATATCAATATCCCAATTATATTCCTTGCACTTCTCAAATTTGGAATTCGTCAGACTATACACAATTTTTTGTAACTGGATATCCACATCTCTTTCTCTCAAATATTCCAGCACATCATCATAAAAGGAAATCACAATCGGTTCTTTCTGCGCGGTAGAAAGCAGCTTATAAA
>JAUNBT010000078.1 GCA_030526985.1 Lachnospiraceae bacterium
CTTCTGCATTAGAAGCACAGATATCTTTCTCCTCATCCGTAAGCTCTACCCCATTCGCAGCAGCTTCTAAGGCCATGATTTTTACCTGTTTCATCTCATTTTGCATTTCTTCTTTAAATGTCTCACCATAGGTCGTACCATCTTCATCTTCCTCGTCCCAGAATTCCGAACCAAAATAAGTTTCATAGGAATCCTTATATAATAATGTGTAAAGCCATGCATAGGACTCTGACACAGCACCTACTGTCTTTCCATCCTGTTCAATGGTAAATACAGCAGAAGCGGTATCCACTTCTTCACTGTTGCCTGTACTGCATCCCGTAACTACCATGGCCAGTACTGTCGTTAAAATCAATAATTTCTTTTTCATTCGTTTTATTTGGGCTATCTGCCCATCTCCTTTCTCACTGCTTTTTCACAGTATCATTTGTATTTTAACACAGGTAAGAGAAATAATGTTTTAAAATTTCGTGAACTTTTTCTTTTTTATCTTATCTCAATTTGTAAGATACTATACAAATCTCATGTATCCTTTAATTTAATTCTGCAATCCGTGAAACACCTACATAGATTTCAGATATTTTGTACCATGTAGGATAATCTACCACTCCTGTCTGAGGAAGACCAAACACGTTTTGAAATTTTCGCACAGCTTCCGATGTCTGTTCTCCATAAACACCATCTGCTGAAATTGTCGGAATAGACGGATATGCCTTTGCAATCCGATTGATTTGTTCCTGCATTTGACGAACTTTGCTTCCAGTAGACCCGATGGTTAAATCCGCTCCTGGCCAGGAAGCAGGAATCCCTGATATTTCATCAGCAACATTGATATACATAGAATCACCATAATAATAACGGAGAATTTCGATTGGAGAGTAACCCTGATCGCCTAAGCTTTTACTTCCCCATTGTGTTAACCACTGGGGACAAGATACCTTTCTCCCATCACAATACTGAGTCAAAATTGGCTGTACAACATTAGGACGGGATAAATAGTTGGTAAAAATCTCATCAACAATCGTATCAATTGTATCATAGGTATTCTTTCCCCGAATCCATTTGTGATCAAAGGCTGTAGAAGAAGTAATGGTATAGTCATAACCTTTATTTCTATACCATTCTGTATAAACACGGTTCAGAGTAAAGGACATAATTGCCAGAATGTTTGCCTCCAAAGTTGCCCTTGGCCATGTCGCATAGATTTCACAGGCAGCTACATTTTTGATATAATCCCGATATCTTTCATAGTAGTCTGCAGCAGTTGAATCTGTCACCGGTCCATTATGAACAACGATATATTCGGGGACAACGACCTTGCTCAATACAATTTCTCCGGAACCAGTCACTGGTTTGATTTCTGGTTCAGCAATTTTTGGCGGGTAATCACCATAAAGGGTATGCGGCCCAATCACAATTGTGTCAATATTATCGTTCGTGTTTGCAAGAGAATTTAGTTGCACCTGTTGAAGAGCAGTGACATCCGCAAGAATTTCTGCCCCGGAAATTGTAATTGGTTCATATTCCTCTGCTGTTATTTGCAGGGTATATTCTGAGTAGGGCTGATTTTCGCCTGGTTCCATGCTGTATTCTATAGGTGGAGCTTCCAAATCCAATATCTCCGTTTGACCGTTTGCATCTGTTGTGATTCCTTCTAAAATCCGGTCAGGCTCTCCTGTGTAAGAAACACTAATTTTAGCATCTTCTACAGGAATTACGCTTCCTTGTTTTACGACCGATATTTTAAGCTTCCCCTGATCCGGTGACTGCATATATTTTAACATAGGATATCCTCTTTTTGGTTCTTCTATACAGTTTATTCTTTTATATCCCTCCCTGTTACATATTCTCCCCCTCTTTCTCATATAATAATCAAAAAGAATCTGGTATCCTATATGAGTAAAAATCAAAATGCAAGCTCCCTAATTCTCTTCATTCTCATTCCTATCGCAGTAGGAACACTGTCGTCCCTTCTCAGTGGCAATATGACACTGTACGCTTCATTTAACAAACCTCCCTTTAGTCCTCCGGCCTTTCTATTCCCCATTGTATGGACTGTTTTATATATTTTAATGGGAATTTCAGCCTACATAATCTGTCAAAAAGGAGGAGCAGAAACAGAAAAAGCCTTAAAAACCTACGTACTTCAACTCTTCTTCCAATTTTTTTGGAGCATTCTCTTTTTCCGCTTTGAAATGTATTTTACCGCCTTTTTATGGCTTCTTCTACTGATTATCCTGATTATCATGATGATTTATTATTTTTATAAAATCAGTCCTGCTGCTGCATATCTGCAAATTCCTTATCTGCTCTGGTGCCTCTTCGCCGCATACCTGAATCTGATGATTGTCCTTTTAAACTAGAAAGAACTCCTGACCGATTTTTTTATTCATCGATCAGGAGTTCTTTCTGAGATTTCAAAAGGTCTGTTGCCCTTTCAATCTCTATTCTACTTTCTTTTATAAATATTAAAATAATACTCAATATCAAAAAATGTCTGCTCCTCACCTTCTGAGGTCATCTCCCAATCTTCCATTTCATCTAGATTAGGAAAATAACGGTCAGCCTGATACGAATAATCAATGCGGGTCACATAAGCCTCCTCGCAATAAGGCAAAAGCTGTCTGTAAATGCTCTCTCCGCCAATTACATATACCTTCAAATCCGGGTACTCTTTCAGTTTCTCCATCAATTCTTCTTCCGAATGAACAATGACTGCTCCCTTTGCTTTATAATCCGGATTCTTTGTCATCACAATATTCACCCGGTTCGGAAGTACAGCGCCATTGGGAAAACTCTCTAAAGTCTTTCTTCCCATCACAATTACATTACCTGTCGTAATCTTTCTAAAATTCTTCATATCGTTCGGAATGCGGACCAAAAGTTCTCCTTTTAACCCGATTCCCCAGTTTTTATCTGCGGATAATACTGCTATCATAAGAAAATGCCTCTCTTTATCGTTGTCATGCCCTGAATCGGAACATAGGTTATATCGCAATCGGAATATCCTTAATCTGCGGTCCTGTTACATAATCTTCGATGACGAAATCATCTAAAGTAAATTCATAAAAATTCTTCACATCTGGATTCATCTTAAATACCGGTGCCGGATAGACTGGACGGCTAATCAATTCTTCAATGATTGGTACATGCCTGTCATAAATGTGGGCATCTGCAATGACATGGACTAATTCTCCCGGTTTTAAATCACTCACCTGGGCAAACATATGAATCAGAGCCGCATACTGGACCACATTCCAGTTATTTGCCGCCAATACATCCTGAGACCTCTGGTTCAGCACCGCGTTAAGTCTTCCATCTGTCACATTAAAGGTCAGACTATAAGCACAGGGATATAAATTCATAGCATGAAGATCCTCGTGCACATATAAATTCGTCATAATTCTGCG
Source organism: Lachnospiraceae bacterium (assembly GCA_030526985.1). GTDB lineage: Bacteria > Bacillota > Clostridia > Lachnospirales > Lachnospiraceae > SIG292. Next base: position 3,411 of record JAUNBT010000078.1, read on the forward strand.
GCTGTAAGGATTCTCCTTAAGATCAAAGAGAACTCTATCTACCTGATCCATCCAGCCTTCTTTATATTGATGTTTTACACCTAACTGGTATCCATACGCTTTTCCAATGGACCCATCTTCATCTGCCCACTCATCCCAGATATGACTCTTCAAATCATGGACATTATTCGATTTCTTCTGCCAGATCCACAAAATTTCATCAATGGCAGATTTTATATAAGTCTTTCGGAGTGTAATCGCTGGAAATTCTTTGGAAAGATCATAACGGTTCACTACGCCAAACTTCTTGATTGTATAGGCCTTCTCACCATCAGGCCAGACCGGGCGTACTTTTTCACCCTTCGTGTCCACTCCATTTTCCAAAATATCTTTACACATATGAATAAATACTGTATCAGCGTAACTCAAAAAATTGCCTCCTTTTTTTAAAACGAGCCTGACGATAAGCCGGGTTATGTCGCGAATGATCATCTATCTTGTCCTGCTGTTGCCAACAGGCTTTAGCGGCCTACCAAAGAACGATTCGGGCGAAATCATAGTTCCTTTCACGGCCTTGCTTCGGATGGGGTTTACATAGGACGCCTCCTGTTACCAGGAAACCGGTAAGCTCTTACCTTACCCTTCCACCCTTACCGCTTCTTCAAAAGAAAAAGCGGCGGTATATTTCTGTTGCACTATCCTTAGAGTCGCCTCCACCGGACGTTATCCGGCATCCTGCCCTGTGAAGCCCGGACTTTCCTCACCTTTCTCCTTTCGGAATGAAAAGGCGCGATCATTTATCAGACTCGCAACCACTATTGTATCAAAGGTTATTTTTAAAGTCAATCAAAAGAAACAGCTTCCGCCTATAAATTCTCGCAAAATAGAATTATTTGGCACGCTCGCACTGTCCACTCCAAGAAAATAAGAGAGAAATTTAAGCAGTCTCTTCGCCTCTAATTCTTCTTCTGTTCCAGCTGGAACCTGGAACAAAAGTGGCTGCACAAACTGTTTTAAAACACTGATTTCATAAATCAAAGAGGAATTAAACATAAGATCTGCCTCCTCCTGATGGGGAAAAATATTCTTCTGTTCACCTGCCCGAACTGAATCCCACATGCCAATTGTCTTCATCGCCGAAGCCCCTCTGGTTCTTGCATCTCTTATAATTCTTCGAAGAAGTCTTCCGTCGCTGGTAGTAATCCGGTTATGAGAATCAATATTCAATGTGGTAAGCCCACTGATATAAATCTTAAATTTGTCTTCTCTTTTTATTGAACGGGAACAAATCTCATTTAATCCGTGGATACCTTCAATCACTAGTACCCCGGTATCACTTAACTTTAATGTGTTTCCTTTGTACTCTCTTTGCCCAGTCAGGAAATTAAAAGTTGGCATCGCCACTTCTTTTCCCTCAAGCAAGTCAGAAATATCTTTGTTAAACTGGTCTGTATCCAACGCTTTTATGGATTCGAAATCATATTTTCCTGTTTTTTCATCAATCGGAGTTCTCTCCCGATTTACAAAATAATCATCCATGGCAATAGGGTGCGGATCTAAGCCTAATGCTGTCAGCTGAATGGAAAGACGATGAGAAAAAGTCGTTTTGCCCGAGGAAGATGGACCTGCAATGAGAACCACTTTTTTCTTTGCCTTTGCAATTTCATCTGCAATCAATCCAATTCTTTTTTCCTGCAACGCTTCCTGCACTAAAATCAGATTCTGAATCTTATTATCTGCAATCTGCTGATTCAAATCAGCGACAGAAGCAATCTTCATCGTGTTGCCCCAGTCTTTGGACTGCTCCATAATTTCAAACAACTTAGGTTTTGGTACAAAGGATTCCAGGTTTTTCATGCTGCTTCTTGCCGGAAGGTTTAAAATAAAACCATCTTCATAACTCTCCAATCCAAACTGATGAATATATCCGGTAGACGGCACCATATAGCCATAAAAATAGTCAATATAATCATCCAGCATGTAAATATTTACATGAGAGACCATGCGAAAACGGAAAAGACGCTTCTTATCCTCACCGCCATATTTTTCAAACAAATCCTGTGCCTTTTTTGCTGAAATACTTCGCTTTTCGATTGGATGATTTTCCTGAATCAGTTCCATCATTCTGCACTCTACCTTGTAAAGGAGTGCGTCAGAAAAAGGAACCTCCTCACTTGTATATTCACAATAGAGGCCATTGCCCATTGTATATTTCATCTCGACCTGATATTTGGTGTCTTTTCCTACTATATCCTGAAATGCTTTTAACATGACAAGACTGGCACTACGGCAAAATGTCATATATCCACTTTCTGACTCCGTCGTAAGGAAACGAATCTGTGCATCCTTTTCCGGTTTGCGAAACAATTCACACAGCTTTCCATTCATCACAGCAAGAACAATGGATTCATTATAATCTGCAGCCACCCCGTTGGCCAAATCTTCTAGTGTTGTATCCGCCGGGACCAACTGTTCCATTTGATCCACAACAACTCGTATTTCTTCCTGGCTCACTCCCAACACACCCTTTCTCCTCTTTAGATATTATATTCTTACAGGCAGCGAAATCTTCTTTTTTTCCGCTGCCTGACTTTTATTTATACTATTTTGTAGGGTACTCCCTCATAGAAAGGAATCACCTTGACATTCTTCGTCTTTTTCGTCAAGTATTCCGTAATATGTTGAATAAACACCTGCTCTAAGCCATAATGTCCAGCCTCAATTACGCTAAATCCCATATCCATACTGTCTAATCCCTCATGATGTCCAATATCTCCCGTAATCAACACATCAACCTGTGCCTCCCCCGCTTCACGCAGCATGCTTCTTCCAGAGCCCGGAGAAATCGCCGCTCTTTTCACCTTGCCGGAGAGGTCACCAAATACAAGAAGATCGGAAAGACCAAATGCTTCTTTTACCTTATCTGCACACTCCAAAAGAGTCATTTCTTCTGGAAGTTCTCCAACCTGTCCAATTCCTACCGGACGTCCTTCTTTTTCTCCTGTCATTTCAAAGGGCACCGGGTCAAGCAATCCTATCCGTGATCCACAGATTTCGGCCATTCCTCCTGCAATATCATAGTTTGTATGCATTGCATAGCAGCTGATCTTATTTTCCGCTAAAGTGAGCAGTTTCTCCCCTAAAAAATCTCCATCATTTATCTTTTTTATAGAGGAAAAAATCATCGGATGATGAGTCACAATCAAGTCAGCCTTTTCTTCCATCGCTTTTTCCACAGCTGCACGGGTGGCATCTAAAGCTGTCAGAATCGTTCTTATTTCCCGCTCTTTCCTTCCAACCACCAGACCGGGATTGTCCCAGTCACAGGCATAAGAAGGTGGAGCTAACAGTTCTATTAAATCTATAATCTCACTACATTTCATAACAATACGCCTTTTTAATTTTGTCTAACTGTGCCTCTACTTCTTTTCTGCGTTTTCTGGCCGCCTCAGTTTTATGAGATAACAAGGTACGATAGACCTTCTCCTGCTTTTCTTTTTCTGAAAGGAGGTACTCTACCATCACAGAATCTTTCTTTTCAAGAAGACATTTTCCATATTCATAGAGATACTCTTCTTCGTAATGCTCTGTTCCCGGTACAGCCTTGATAATAAAATAGTATTTTCCATCTTCCCGGAGCGCGGCTTCTTTGATAATTCGATAGGACATCCGATGCAGACAATGGCGTACTTTAAAAAGCTCCGACTGAGGCTGTAAGATTAACTCTTTCCCCTCCGCCAAAACACTTCTTCCCCGCTCTAAAATTTCTGTCACAAGGGCACCGCCCATGCCTGCAATTAATATCGTGTCTGCCTCATCTTTTAAAAGGGCCTCTAATCCGTCACTTTTTCTTGTTATAATCCGGTCAGAAAGCCCTTCCTTTTCAATATTTTTCTGTGCCCGCTTAAGTGGTCCGTCATTAACATCCATCGCTATAGCACTTGGAATTCTTCCCTCTTTTACCAGAAAGATTGGTATGTATCCATGATCCGTCCCTATGTCTGCCAATCTGTTTCCCTGACTGACTTCTCCTGCAACGATCCTTAATCGATTGGATAGTTCCATACGCTCCCCCTTCTAATCGAGGAAATCTTTCAACTTCCGGCTGCGGCTCGGATGTCTCAATTTTCTTAAAGCTTTCGCCTCAATCTGCCGGATTCTTTCACGGGTAACATTAAACTCTTTTCCAACTTCTTCGAGAGTTCTCGCCCGTCCGTCCTCTAAACCAAATCGAAGCGATAATACTTTCTGCTCTCTTTCCGTCAAAGTACCTAAAACTTCCACCAGCTGCTCCTTTAAAAGGGTAAATGCCGCTGCTTCTGCTGGTACCGGTACATTCTCATCCTGAATAAAGTCTCCTAAATGACTGTCTTCTTCCTCTCCAATTGGAGTCTCCAAAGATACTGGTTCCTGAGAAATCTTTAGAATTTCCCGCACTCTTTCAACAGGCATATTCATCTCTTCTGCAATTTCTTCCGGAAGAGGTTCTCTTCCTAATTCCTGCAAAAGCTGTCTGGATACACGGATTAATTTATTAATCGTCTCCACCATATGAACCGGAATACGAATGGTTCTCGCCTGGTCCGCAATTGCTCTTGTAATTGCCTGACGAATCCACCATGTTGCATAAGTACTGAATTTATATCCTTTGTGATAGTCAAATTTTTCTACCGCTTTAATAAGACCTAAGTTCCCTTCCTGAATCAGATCCAAAAACAGCATACCACGTCCCACATATCTCTTCGCAATACTTACAACAAGACGAAGGTTGGCTTCCGCTAATTTTTTCTTGGCTTCCTCATCTCCCTGTTCCATTCTCTGTGCTAAATCGATCTCTTCTTCTGCGCTTAAAAGAGGAACTTTTCCAATCTCTTTTAAATACATTCTGACCGGATCTTCAATACTGACACCTTCTAAAGCGGAAGTCATATTGACATCCACTTCAATATCTTCATCTTCTATGTCATTTAAATCAATATCGTCATCCTCGTCACCCTCTGGAATTGTCAGAATATCTACACCATTCTGCTCTAAATATTCATAAATCAACTCAATCTTCTCAGTGGACAGCTCCATGTCGCTGAAAAACTGATTGATCTCCTTATATTCCAGCACATTCTTTTTCTTTTTCGCCATTTCAAGCAGTTGTTTCAGTTTTTCATTAAAACGCAGCATTGCTTCATCCATGTTTTTTCCATCCTTCCATAACTTTGTTATATTTTAACCAAACTAGAGAGAAATATGCAGTTTCTGCAGTCCGGCCTTTTCCTGAATTAATTCCTGCCACTTTACGATATCCGTAGAGCGGTTCATCTCTTCTTCAATGCTATTACTCTTTACTTTTTTTACAATATCAGTAATTACCTTCTCGTTGTCTTTTGGTAGTGGTGCTACTTTCAATCTGGCATTGAAAAGTGCCGCTGCCTCCGTCTGATCTGCCGCATCCGGAAATTGGCTGATAATCTTTGCCGGAGTCACTTTTTTCTCCTTCTCATATTGATCAAACAGCATAATGGCCACCGAATGATAAAGTGGTTCCAAAAAGTCTTCCGGTCCAATATAATCCGCTAACTTCTCAAAAAGTTCCGGTCGATTGACATACCATGTAAGTAAGAGCTTCTGTGGCTGCTTTTTGGCATCCTCATTCTCTTTTCTCTGACGCTGTCTTACCTGTGGTTCTTCTTCCTGTTCCCGGTCAAAGGCCACCACTGTACCATAGCGCTCCACCAGCTTTCCTAATTCTTTGCTGCTCATAAAATATTGATTCGCAGCTGCCTCAATGTAATTGTTCCGTTCAAGAACTTCTGGAATCGTGGCAAGTTTTTTTGCCAGTTCATGCTGAAATGATGTCCTGCTCTCAGGATCTTGCTGATTATAGCCTTCTGCCAACACTTCAATTTCAAACATCATACTGGCTTTCGCATTTTTTAATCGCTCTTCCAAATCTTTAGCACCTAAATTTTTCAAAAATTCATCCGGATCCTTATAAGGCTTTAAATCAAGTACCCGGACTGTAAGTCCTGCATTTTTAAGAATTGGAATGGCCCTTAATGCCGCCCTTTGTCCAGCACCATCACTGTCATAAGACAAAATGACTTCATTGGTATAACGTTTTAACAAAAGACCGTGGGCCGGAGTAAATGCTGTTCCAAGAGAGGCCACCGTATTTGTAAAACCAGCCTGATGCATGGAAATTACATCTAAATATCCTTCACAAATAATCAAATAAGGTTTTCTTGATGAACGGGCAAAATTGAGACCATATAGATTCCGGCTCTTATCAAAAAGAAGGGTCTCCTTTGAATTCAAGTACTTCGGCTGTCCATCACCCATCACCCTGCCTCCAAAACCAATGACCCGGTTATTGACATCAACAATAGGGAAAATGACCCGGTTAAAAAACTTGTCGTATGCTCCCCGTTCTTCTATGGTCACTAACCCGGAATCCTTGAGCTGCTCGTCCTTATATCCTTTTGACCGTAAATACTGATACAAACCGTCTCTATAAATATCAGCAAAGCCCAATCCAAATTTTTTCATAATCTCATCCGAAAGGCCTCTTCCCTTCAGATAGCTCATTCCCCGCTCTCCCCGGGAATTTCGAAGAAGAAAATAGAAATACCCAGCCGCCGCCTTGTTCATGGCTCTAAGCACGGCCTTCGCATCCATCTCCTCTTGCATCTTCGCATCCATCTCCTGCTTGGGAAGTTCCACACCAGCCCTCTGGGCCAAATATTCCATTGCCTCTACAAAAGTATAATTCTCATATTCCATCAAAAAAGTAAATATATTGCCGCCGGCTCCACATCCAAAACAATAATACATCTGTTTATCCCGGCTCACAGAAAAAGAAGGTGTCTTCTCATTATGAAATGGACAATTTCCAAAATAGGAACTTCCTTTCTTTTTCAGCGGTACATGGATAGAGATAAGATCCACAATATCATTTCGCGATCGAACTTCCTCAATCAGTTCTTCTGGATACCTCATCTCACATCCCACCTTTCTATCTTTCCATCCATATCTTCATTGTATCGTAAAAAGGGCGAAACTATCCCCTTATATATATTATTCTACATAAATTTCAAAATTCCTTTTTATTTTTTTTAATTTTTATGAGGATTTTTTTATTTCAACAAAAAAGCGATAAAGGCTCTCCAATAAAGACTGAAAAGACCCTGCAAAAACAGGGTCTCTTTCTAGACTTTCCAAAACCTGGGTTGAAACAATTCTTGAAACTTCATAACCGCATAACGATCCGTCATCCCTGCAATATAGTCACAGACAGCAGTCTCTGTTCCTTCTGTCTCAGCCAGCTTTCGATATTCTTCTGACAATTCAATAGGATTCTCTATGTAATATTCAAACAATGCAGCCAGCAGCTTTCTTGCTTTCTTCTCTTCCGTCTTTGCACCAGGATTGCGATACACATTCTCAAACATAAATGCCCGCAGTCCCATCATCGCCTGAAATACCGGCTCCGACATGGAAATCTCAGGATATCCCATACTGCTTGTAATTAGATCATGAATCATCGTATTCAAACGGTCCCTTACCCGGTTACCTAACAGATCCGTGTATTTCTTTGGAATATCCTCTTCCTTCAAAATACGGGCACGAATCGCATCATCAATGTCATGATTAATATAAGCGATCTTATCACAAAGCCTTACTATCTTTCCTTCTAAAGTGGAAGGATTTCCCTTCGTCTGATGGTTCAAAATCCCATCTCTCACTTCAAAGGTCAGATTAAGACCGACACCCTTCTTCTCAATCCGCTCCACGGTACGAAGGCTCTGACGAGAATGATCAAAACCTTTACTGCACAGTTTATTCAGCTCCGCCTCCCCTGCATGTCCAAAAGGAGTATGTCCTAAATCGTGACCCAGCGCAATTGCTTCTGTCAAATTCTCATTGAGCATCAAAGCTTTCGCACAGGTCCTAGAAATCTGTGACACTTCTAAAGTATGGGTAAGCCGGGTTCGGTAGTGATCTCCCTCCGGTGATAAAAACACCTGAGTCTTATCCTTCATTCTTCGAAAAGATTTACAGTGAATGATTCTGTCCCTGTCTCTTTGAAAACAGGTTCTCACATCACATTCTTCTTCCGGACGTTGTCTTCCTTTTGTATTTACACTAAGAGAAGCAAAAGGACTTAAATAAGCCGCCTCCCACTGCTCCTGCATCTTCCTGATATCCATAGGCAATCACTTTCTTTGATTCGGCTCCAATACAGAAACAGCATCCAAAGAAATCTTCATAATCTCCAAAACTTCATCTTCTGTAAGTCCCATACGCTTTGCTAATTCTTTCGGCGTAGCTTCCCGTTCCAATTCTCCTGCCATCTCTGTTGCTAAATCATTCAGTTCATTGGCACGACTGGCAATCTTCTTTGCAGACATGGTTTCCCTGCTGTCCTCAGATAAAGCTCCCTCAATTGCTCTTCGAATCGCATCTGTAATGTATTGATGAAAGGTAACTTTACTGGAAAGTTCATATTCACTGACTCCCATTAAGAGACCAATATTCCCTTCCTGTATCAAATCTCCCTCCGGCAGACTTCGGTTTTTATATTCATGCGCCAGCTTTGTAACCAGATTCAAATTCGATTCGATTAGAAGCTTTCTGGCATTCTCATCTCCGGCTAGCATCTTTTTTGCCACGAACTGTTCCTGTTCCGGTGTCAGATCCTTCTTATCCTTTAACTCTTCCATATACATCGTAACAATGGCATCCTGAATCGGATTCTCCTCTGAAAAATCTTCTTCCACCACCGGCACTTCAAGTTTCTCATATCCTATAATCTTAACATCCTGGCTGGTAATATACTGATATATCATACTCCACTGACTTTCGCCAAGTTCCATATCGGCAAAAAAATCCTGGATTTCTTCTTTCGTAATACAATTATCGTTTGTCTTTGCAATCTTTAATAAGGTAGTAAGATCCTGCAAAAACTTTCCTTTCTCTTCCATGGTGTAACCTCCTTTGATAACATTCTATCATATTTCACCATGAATTCAAGCAAAATGTCGAAAACCACCAGCAATCTGCTCAAAAAATCAAATTAGACCATCTGTACGAAAAATCTACCAGCACAACACCTCATGTCCGTCTTCCGTCACAAGGACCATAATCTCCCACTGTGCCGAGGGCATACCGTCATCGGTATAAACGGTCCAGTCATTTTCCTCATCGACAAACACTTCTGCTGTTCCCATATTTACCATCGGTTCAATTGTAAAAATCATTCCCGGTGCCATCACCATCTCTGTCCCAGCTGTTGTCACATAACTCACATACGGTTCCTCATGAAATTCCAGTCCAACACCGTGTCCTCCGATATCTCTTACAACAGAGTAGCCGTGTGCTTTGGCGTGATCATTCACTGCCTGCGCCATGTCCCCGAGACACGCCCATGGTTTTACCTGTTCTAATCCTTTTTCTACACATTCTTTTGTGACATCGACTAATTTCTTCATCTCTTCCGGCACAGCACCGATGCAATACATTCTCGATGAGTCTGAAAAATATCCATGATATATCGTAGAAACATCTACATTTATAATATCACCGTCCTGTAAAATAATCTCTTCATCCGGAATTCCATGGCACACTTCGTCATTAATCGACGTACACACACTCTTTGGAAATCCTTCGTATCCTAAAGGGGCCGGAACAGCGCCTCTG
>JAUNBT010000409.1:0-1093 GCA_030526985.1 Lachnospiraceae bacterium
AGCGCATTAGAAGTAAACGAACAGGGGGTAATTGGAGAAAATGCGGATGGAAAAACTCTGTTTGAAGCAGAAACAGTAATAAATGCGCTGGGAATGAAACCTGTGTCTAGCACATCTAATGAACTTCGTTTTTGTGCTCCGGAATTTTATGACATTGGAATTAGTGGAAACAGTACAATTGCAAAAGCTGTTTGTGAAGGACATTATGCAGCACTTAATATTGGAAGATAAATATCCCTATCACTAAGAAGTTATAAATGTAAAATTAGTAACAGATGAAGTGACATGAGCGAAAGGACGTGACTGCATTATGTTTGCAAAAGGTCTTTGTTTTTATAAATTATTTTGTATTTTCGTGTTGGGTGCTTTAGCTGGTGACATAATAGAGACAATATACTGTAAAATTATAAGCGGACAATGGCAAAACAGAAGTAGCTTTATATATGGACATTTTAGTGTGGTGTGGGGATTGGCTTTTGTAATTGCGACAATCATGTTTTACAATGCACAAGATTACTCAATGATGACTATATTCTTCCCTTTTTAGAAAAGGTTATAGAGGGATTTCCGGTTAATGTGGGTGAGGCTCTTTGTAACCTTTTGTTTTCATTTTTGCTTGTTGATGGTGTGGTTTCCGCCTCTGCAATAAGAAGGTATATGGAGCGGAAAAAAGACAATAAAATTACGAATAGGGTGTTGAAGTGGATAGATATTCATTATTCTGATAAACGTATGGAAAAATCATATCCTCTTATGAAATCCATTTGAAGAAAATAGAACTTGGACGTAGTTAAAAAAATATATTTTGGCTAAAAGAGGAAGAAAAATGATTATTTCACACTGGTGCCACTGGTGTGAAATAATCATGCAAAGAAAGAAAAAATCTAAATGAACGTAGAAAATGATAAAGGAACTAGGCGAAATACGAGAAGGTAGATATAAATCCTTCTCGTATTTTTCTTCTCTCTGGAATTTCTTCTTAAACATCTTAAATCTTAGGCTCATTTGCACTTAGAGCTTTTGTAGAAAAGACTTATAAATTTTTTAAGATATCCATACAATGATTGATACCAAGTTCACCACTGTCCAATGT
>JAUNBT010000409.1:1103-2248 GCA_030526985.1 Lachnospiraceae bacterium
TGTAATATGATAGTTTTTTGCTTCACCCCAGTTTTGGTCAGTGTAATATTTGTAGTTAATGGCACGCTTTTTGTCCTTGTCTAAAATGCGTGCTTCCGGGCTGTTCTCAGTTTCTCCATATACTTTAACAATTCGTTTCTCACGGAAAGGAAGCGATGCATGGATAAAGACATTTAATACATCATTACGCTCTTTTAAAATATAATCGGCACAACGGCCTACAATCACGCAATTTCCTTTTTGTGCGTAATCAAGGATTAACTGACGCTGCATGGCCCAAAGTTGGTCAATCGTGGACAAACCCTGTTGGTTACGTCCAAGAAAAGAGTAAATCAAACTGCTGTTACCAGGTGCGTATTCTCCATGTTTTGCAATAAACTCTTCTTCAAATCCACTTTGTTTTGCAACCTGCTCGATGATTTCCCTGTCATAATAGGTGTAACCAAGATTTTCTGCAAGCTGTTTTGCAATAGTACGTCCTCCACTGCCAAATTGGCGGCTGATGGTTATAATATTTTTTTTCATTTTTCGAGATTCCTTTCCTTTTTCATTTTTTTATAAGTAATAGCATAAAGTATGACTGCCAGTACCAGAGACAAGACATCAGTCACTGGTTGTGCCCAGATAAGCCCCGTCTCACCCATGATTGCCTCTAAAGCGAATAGCATCGGAATATGGATGATACCATGTCGGCAACAATTGATGATAAGGGAAGGAACGGCAGCACCCATGGCTTGAAGCGCATTGATGACTACAAAAAATACACCAAAGAAAAAATTGGTACTAAGAAGTATCCTTACAAATTTTAGGCCATATTCAAATGCACTGGCATCTGTCAAAAAGGCACGCACAATAGATCCTGCAAAGATGTAACTCAAGCTTACGAGAATAACACCCACAGCAAAGGAAAAAATTAAAGAAAAGCGGAATATCTTTTTATACCGGTCCCATGTTCCGGCTCCAACACAAAAGCCAAGCAGAGGTTGGATACCTTGTCCCAGCCCCATGCAAATCATACATGTGATCATTGTTACCTTCATAGCAACACCGACACCTGCGACAGCCATATCGCCATAAGCTGCCATCTGGCTGTTCACAATGATGTTGGAAACACTCATTAAAATTGAGCCGATTGCTGCTGGAAT
>JAUNBT010000079.1 GCA_030526985.1 Lachnospiraceae bacterium
ATTGAGATTCCAGAGACAGGAACTACAACATCGAAGGCTCCGGAAGTTACAACGACACAAACAACGGACACAGAAGCCCCGGATACTACCGCTGCAACAACGACGACGGCCCCAGATACTACAAATCCGGGAGAAACTGACATAGAATCCCCGGAAGAGGCAAGTACGACAGAAGGGGTAGAGGAAGAACTGCCTGAGGAAGAAGAGATCTATCTTCATATGGATGAAGAGATAAAAATAGAGCTGGAAAAGAAAAAAAGTAATTATGAAAAATCCTATTTTGAAGTACATTTTAAGGAAAATACAAATGTGCCAAATGTAGAATACAGCTCTTTTTCCAATAATGATTATATGAAAATCAACCCGGAAAATTCCAATAATGTATGTGAAATGGAATTGGAATGGTTTGAGACATCGAATCTGGATACGATTGATTATATAAAAGTATTTTTTGTTTCATCCGATCCGGCTAAAACAGAAAGAATTCTGATGGTATATCCGGCTACAGATACAGAGGAATGGTATTTGGAAAAAGGGGAAGAAAGAGAAACGACATTGGCGGAAAGTGTCAGGAAATATAATAAATCTTATATAGAGATATATGATCAAGATGGAAATATGACTAAAATAAATCCCAGTAAAATCGAAAACAACGATTATATCAATGTAAAATTAACAGGAAATGGTCAATCCTGTAATGTCTCGATTGCATGGGATGAAAACATTGATTTTGATACAGTATCTTATGCAAAAGTATTTTTGATTTCCAGCACAACAGGTTATCCAGAAAAAATCATAACGGTCTATCCTATGACGAGTGAAGTAATTACGGTGAATAAAACGATAGAGAAGGAATATTTTTCGCTTATATCGTGGAAATATGATGAGTCATATTTTCAGGTATATTTTAAAAATGGAAGATCGACAGAGTCAATCCAATTTGATGAATTTGATAACAATGAGTATTTGAGTATGACCGTTCAAAATCAAAGCATATGGGGGCTTAGAAAAAAATTCACAATCAAACTAAATAAGACTTATGATTTTTCCAATGTAGACTATATACAAATGACAATAAGAGTAAACCTGTTTCGGAAGGATACATTCCGAATTACAATAGCAGACGAGTAGAGGAAAGAAAGGATGAGAAGCGTGACAATAAAAAAACAACATAAAAAATCCATATCCGTGATAGTATTGACTCTCATTCTTTTTCTGGCAATTTTGGAACAGACCGGACAATCTGTTTTAGCTGATACAAAAGAGGAAGGTTTTCCGGGAATCAGCGTAATCACAGGAAATCACCCTGAAAAAGATCCATTAAAAATCTTAGAAATTGTGGAGGATGCTTCCCAGGCACAGATTGGAGCATATGTAAAAGGGCAGGAGCCTTATATTAAGCTGGAAGGGTACGACAGCTTGGAAGAGGGCCTTGCCTCTATTCAGGGACAGGAAAAAAGAAAAGCATTTGCTGAAAATAAAATTACCGGAGAAGATGGAACAGGAAAATACATGGATTTTTCTTCGGCATATACAACAAAAGAGGAAGGCCAAGAAGAAATAGCAGGTCCACTGAGTTTTGAAGAATATATGGAAAAATATTTTCTTACAGAGGAAGATGATGAGAATAGTTGGAATTATCTTAAATTAAATGAGAAAGAAACTATTCGATTAAAAGGAATGTATCAGGAAGCTAAGGATGGTGATTTTACAAAAGAAGAAGATAGTTTCACTCCTTACTATGGTGGGGCGAATCAAAAAACTGCCACATACAAAGAAAATATCTATGGTTTTACAACTGAAGATGATGGTACAGGTCACCCTTATACAGTTTCTTTTTCTTCTGTTGCAGCAAATGTAACCGGAATCAGTGAGGAAGAACTGTCTCAATACTATGACTATAAAAATGGCAATTATGGACTTTATGAAAAAGTCTATGCAGAGGTCAGATCAGATCAGGAGCCGGAGGCAGACGCACCGGTTTACACAATGGAAAAGACCGAGACCGGTGAATTTCCAAACCATTTGTATGAAAATACATTGTATACTTATGGTGAGGTAAAAAAATATGCGGCTTTAGAAAACAATCAGGGATTTTATGTAGACAACCTTGGGAACTATTATAGAGAAATCACAGATGATACAGGGAAAACAAAAAGTGTAAAATTGTATTTTGTTTCATCCTATCAAATGGTCGCACCGGAAGATGTCAATATAGAATATGAAGGAGATTACTATTATGCAGTCACTGATGCTGATGTCACCTTTTCCTGTCGGGAAGCCAACGAAAATGACAGTGTGGAGAATCAGGAAAGAGGTTATGTCTATGAAGGTAATTACAGTGCCATTCATCCGGTAAGAGAAGACGCTTACATAGAAGCAGGGAGCATGGATGCCACATACATCATTTCTGACCCGGTATACACCTATACTCCCGGTGAAGGCAATTATACTTTTGCCGAGTCAGTGGATGGAGAAGAGACGGAACTTACCATTGATCACATTTATTGGAAAGGCGGCATTTCCAATAATGATTGGATGAAAAAGGATGTATTTTACTTAGAGGAAGAGGAGTATGATGATTTTGCCATTCAGGTAGATGTCATGACGGCAGATGAATTATCAAAGGCTGATAATGAAGAATCCGGAGATGTTCTTAGGGCATATGATGCAATCTGTATAGAAGGAGGAGAACTTTCAACGGAGATACAAAATCAGATAATAAATCTTGCTGCTGACAAGGTCGCCTGTATTTTAAATTGGGATAGTATCAGCCAAAAGACGGAAACGGGGGTTTATAATCTGGCACAGACGTTGAAGCGGGATATTACAGATGCAGATAATCATTTTGTAAAGGAAAACATCTATTTCTTTTCATCAGCTGATGCATCCGGTTTCCTTGTCAATGATTCTTTTGATACAGAATTAGAAGAGGCGAACTTGGAAGGTTTCCATGAAATTACGGCATACATAGATTCTGAAAATACCCTGCGGCAATTGAATGGGGAAGAAAGTATGTTGTCTTCAGATATTTCCGAAGCCAGGGCAATCGAGTATATTTTTAATGTCCCTTATAAACGGACGATGGAAACAAAAAGCACCATTCATGTTCTTGAAGTGGAACCATCTGGTAATTATAGTTTGACAGAGGATAAAATACTGGAATGGCTGGGCAAGGGAACGGAAACAGGTGTAGAGATTGAGATTCCGGATACAATTGAGATTACGCAGATGTCTTCTAATGAGCTGGCTGGAAATATTGATGATTTGAATGTTACGTTTGATTGCATCTATTTTGGCCTTAATATAGCAGATTATCAGGTGACAGATGGGGAAGGAAATACGAAATACGCAGATTCTGCTTTAAATGGTTTGGTATATATGCATGTAGGAGATATGTTTCAATTAAAATATGGAACTGTAAATCGAACAAAATTCTTTAACAATGATGTTGATTTACAATATAGAATTTCAGGAAATGATATTACAAAAGCCAAATATAATGATTTGTTGGAATTTGTAAATTCCGGATATCCAGTTATAGTGGAAGATGAATTTTTTTCCGGTAAAGAGAAAGAAAAAGTGAATGAAGAAAAGATTGATAATTCTTCCTGGATGTATCAGTTTGTAAACGAAAGTAAGGATAAAATGAATCTTTTAACATCTACAAATGTAAGTGATCCAACGTTGTTTGCATACTATCTGAATTTATCAAAGCCGGAGTTTTCTCAATTCGAGGGACCGGCAGATGCACTTGAAGGAAACTATATAACAGAAGAAACAAATGGAAAGGCATATATGGATTATACATTTCGTATTAGTGATGAGGCAGCTGTCTCTTTATCTGATACAAGCTATGATGTCAGTTTATATGTCGATATGAATTCTGATGGAAAATATTCTAAAACTACAGAAAAATTAGAAGATATTATAGTGACAGATGGAAATGGGAAGACGATAAAAGCAAATAAGGATGGGACCTATTCTTTAAAGAAAAATATACAATACGACTTGAGACGCCAGGTACCGGAGGGATTTAAAAGTCTGATTCCATGGAAATTAGAAATAATTCAGAATCAAAATAGAAATATACGTACTTCCCAAATCGGTTATACAGCAGTCAATGTTGCAGAGGAAGAAAAAGCTCAAATAAAAGTATTACAAATCATAAATCCGGATGCGACAACAACTTTTTATTGTGATGGAAGAAAGGGATATGAGGATTTTGCAAAACTTTTGGATGCTGTGCCAGGGCTTGCTATTACAGTGGAAGTAAAAACGACAAAAGAAGTGAAGGACTGGCCATATAGCAGTGACGATTCAAAATGTTTTAAAGCATATGATATGGTGATTCTTGGATTTTCAGACAGTCATATGGGCCTCATAGATGGATGTAGGGCGATTCAATCTTTAAAAGAATATATTGAAAATGGGTATGCGGTATTAATGACCCATGACACAACATCACACACAAATAATGATTTTACAAGCAAAATCAGAGATATGATTGGCATGGACCGATTTGGGGTAACTTGTAATGAATTAAGTTCGGTGTTAAATGGAACTTCAATTGTAAAATCGGAGAATCAGGACGCATGGAATGCACTCGAAAGTTCAGGAAAGGATATTGCTTACGCAGCAGGCAGGAACCGACAGGAAACTTATCCTCAGACACAGGGAATGTCAATCCAGGGATTTGCCCGGAGAATGCTGCTTAAGAACAGCAGTGATTATCAATATCTTCCGATTGGCAGTTTTCTTCGACCTTATTCTAATAAATCAAATGATTTTGTGGCAGTAAAAAAGGCGACACAGACAAATGAGGGACAGATTACTTTATATCCATATAAGATTAATACGGAATCAATTGACATTGCACAGACACATCAGCAGTATCTTGAACTTGACCTGGACAGGGATAAGGATGGAGATGGAGAAAGTGATTTGGTTGTATGGTATACTTTAGATGGAGCAGAAGCCTACACGGTTTATGGAAAAGATATAAGAAACAATTACTACATTTATACAAACGGAAATGTAACCTATTCCGGAGTCGGTCATAGTAAAGGAATTACTGAGCAGGAACAAAAGCTATTTGTGAATACGATTGTTGCGGCTTACCGTGCTTCCGTACATGATCCGGACGTAAGCATTATAGAAGATAATGATGTTTCATCTAAGGAAATTACGACTCAGTTTCTTCCAATGGACGAGTCCTTGTCACTAGAAAGTGAAAATGGACAAACATTAGACTCCTCGATAGATATTTACTATAAAGTAAATGACAGTAATTTTACAAGAACAGATCTGAATCTTACCGTCTCTTACTATATTGCTTCAAGTAAAACAGAGGAGAATGCTGTTTTGCTTCCTGGGAAAGCAAATGCCTATGGGATTCCTGTGAATGCGGATAACCAAAAAACCTTTTATTATAATGGTGATGAGATGGAAGCAGAGAAGAAAGAAGGGGAAGATGCATTGACTTACAGTGTCAGCAGTGGACAAAGTTATTGTCTGAAGCTATCTGGATTAAAAGATTATATAAAAGATAAGAATAGTTTTAAAGTCTATGTAGTTGTGTCGACAGGAACATTTAACTATTATGGTGAAGAAATTACCCGTTCTGCAAGAACAGAGGTAACAATACGAAAACAACAGCTTTTTGAACTGGATTAGTGGACAGATAAAGGGAAAGTTTTGATTAAAAAAACCGGAAGTCATATTTTAAGATGGAGTAAGGACTACAACATTTTAAAATATGGCTTCCGGTTTTATTTTTTAACTTAAGCTTCCTGCCTTTTTCTTTTCTCCTTCTTTGTCCTTGTTGTCATAAACTGGAATGCAATTCCAACAACCGCAAGCCCTACGCCTAACGGGATAGAGTTGGAAGAGTGAAGGGACGGGACAAGGGTAATCAGACTGCCGGATGCCACAAGTCCATTCTGGATTCCGGTAAGTACGATGATAGCCGGCCGCATATAAGTAACAGCCAGGATGGCAACGACAATGCCGATGGCAACGGAAGCTACGATAAGCGGTGTGCCATCAAGGGGCAGGTAGGATGCCGAGAGAAAATAGGCTCCAAATCCGGCCAGCAAAAATACTCCTGCCAGATATATCTTATAGGAAAGAAAAGATACTAAAATGGCAGCGATAATCGCGGCAGTTGCGGCATATGCCATATTGTCCGTAAATTGTCCGGCAATGACAAATCCTGCAATCCCGCCGATGAGAAGTCCGGCAAGGGAAATCCAGAATTTAATCATCCGGTAGCCGAAAAAACATCCGAGCAGGGCAAGAATCAATGAGATGACAGCGGCTCCTTTTGAAATAGCGGATATGGTTTCGTCTATGGATTCAAATGTATCATTTAGTGTCACCATAGGAATATATCCAAAAGTACTGTCCGCAAAGTCCTGGATAGAAGCTGTGATATTTCCAGGTTCTAAGTTTCCAATAAAATCGCGAATACTGGATAAAAAATCAAGTTGTAATAATTGTTCCATCAATATAACCTCCTTCGTTTTTGTTCACAAAAAGATGTAAAATGGTCAAAGAGGATTTACGTTTTGTCTGCATTTTACAGAGGTAATTGTAACACAGGCGGATTGGAAATGCAAAAAGGGGATTTACTGGTTTTTACACGGCCTTTGACAGGTGATTTTTTGTCCGGACGGCAAAAATCGTGACATCCTTTTGCTAAAAAACATAAAAAGTACACAAAATGACAGATTATTTCCTCTCTTTTTTCTATGATTTTTTCAAGGGTTGTGGTAAACTAAGTATAGATAATTGGGTAGAAAAAATGAACCAATGGGAAGGAACATGTTACATGAAGATTGAGCGACTGATCGATTTAGATGATTTTGAATTTGATACGCTTTTGATTACCTATAATCAGAAGGACACGTTAAGCTTATGTCTTGACAGAATCAGCGATATATTTGCCGCACTGAAGGAAGATGGATTAGTAGGCGGCAGTCAGGTCTACGGTATTCGTGGAAGAGATTTTTCCTACAAGGGACGGACTTATTATAACATGGTATTTATCGGTGTAACGGAAGACGATTCGCCGAGGAAGATTCAGCTTCAGTATGGCACTGCGATGAAGGAAGTCAAACGTCTGAAAGGACGCAAGGTGCTTATGATGGCAGCTGGGGAGAAGGTTTCTTATTGGGTGGAATCTGCTTTAAGAGGGTTATATCTTGCAGATTATCAATTCAATAAGTATAAGTCGGTAAAGCAGGCGGACTATAATATTGAGGTGGGCGTGCTTACAACATTAGAGCCAGGTGACTTTAAGCTGGTATTGAACCGGGTTTCTTCCTTGAGTCAGGCGGTTGTCTTTGCCAGAGACCTTGCGAATGAACCGGCGAATTATATGACGCCAGAGATGCTGGCTTCAGAGGCAGCAAAGCTGGGAGAAGAATATAATATGAAGACCATGATTCTCGGACCGGAAGAGATTGCGGATATGGGGATGGGTGCTTTTCTCGCTGTTGCTAAGGGTTCTTTGGAAGAACCGAGATTCATTGTACTAGAATATAACGGAAGAGTGACAGATAAGGAGAAGCTTGCCTTAGTCGGTAAGGGAATCTGTTTTGATTCCGGTGGCTATAATGTAAAGATTGGCGGCGGTATGACCGGCATGAAGTGTGATATGAGCGGTGCAGCAGCAGTGCTCGGAGCATTGAAGGCAATAGCGGAGGCCAAGTTAGAGATTAATGTATTGGCTGTTATCCCTGCCTGTGAGAATATGATTTCAGGCGGTGCCGCAAGACCAGGCGATGTTGTAGAATCCATGAGCGGCAAGTACATAGAGATTGAGAATACGGATGCAGAGGGAAGACTTACCTTAGCAGATGCGATTACCTATGCGGTAAGAACCAAGAGAGCGACGGCGGTCATTGATATCGCTACTTTGACCGGAGCCTGCGTTGTCGCATTGGGAGACCGTTATATTGGAACTTTTTCCAATGATGATGTGCTGATGCAGAAGGTAATCCAGAGTTCTGTCCTTTCCGGGGAAGCAATTTGGAGACTGCCTCTTTGTGAGGATGAGTATAAAGATATCAATGCATCTATGATTGCAGATATTAAGAATACAGGCAGCCAGTGTGGTGCAACTGCTGCGGCAGGTTTTATTCAGGAATTTGTCGAGGGAGTACCATGGGTACATTTTGATATTGCAGGAACTGCCCAGTCCCAGGCAGATAAAGAGATTTTTACTGTGGGCGCTACCGGAAGCGGCGTGGTTCTTCTCTATGAGATTGCCAAAAGTCTGGAGAAACCGCACAAATCCTATTAATAAATATAGGCAAGAGCTGTTTTTGACAAAGTGAGAATAGAATGTTCCTTTTTAGAAGATCTGATTTTAAAGAGTCGGGTCTTCTTTTTTTGCATAGGATGAAGCAGGGAGACATAGGATACTACAAAAGAAACAGGGAGGAATTTATTTGCCCGAATGTCAGGACATGATATATTCCAATGAATATGCCGATTATGTGTTAAACTACAGCAATCCGGCAGGTAGAACCATTCTCTCAGAAACAGTTTGTCATGAATTTATTGATTCAGAATACGCAGTTGTCCATGAAATGAGAAGAGGAGAAGGAATTCCCATTCAGGACTGGTTTCGTTTTCAAAGTCTTCCACGGTTGTTTGGACTTTTGGATACGACACATTTAGAATCGTCGGGAGTTTCCAAGGTCCGCCGTCTTCCTGAATTGGATCTCTACGGACAGGGAGTCATTATCGGAATTATTGACACAGGAATTGATTACCGCCATCCGGCATTTATAAACGGGGATCATACGAGTCGGATTGGAGTGATTTGGGATCAGAGTATCCCTTCTGAGAATCCACCGAAAGATTTTGGATATGGGAGTGTGTATTTTGCAGAACAGATCAATGAAGCCTTAGCTTCAGATACGCCTTACGATATTGTTCCTTCAAAAGATGAAAATGGACACGGGACGCTGCTTGCAGGAATTGCAGGAGGAAATAGAATAGAGGAGGAAGACTTTTCCGGTGTTGCACCTCTTTGTGAGCTAAGTGTAGTGAAATTAAAGGAGGCAAAATTATATCTTAGAGAATTTTGGCAGATTCCGGACGAAGTTACCGCTTTTCAGGAAACAGACCTTTTTCTTGGGATTCGTTTTATTGCAGAGTATGCGGCAGAAAAAAACAAGCCGTTTGTACTTTTGCTGGGGTGTGGAACGAATTCCGGTAATCATGGCGGCAGCAGCTATCTGAAAAATTATTTGGATAAAATGTCTCTCTATGCGGGAAGGTCAATTGTGCTGGCCGCTGGAAATGAGGGGAGTTTAGGACATCACTACAAGGGATTTGCTGCGGAAATGGAGGAGTATCAGGATGTAGAGCTTCAGGTTGGGGAGGGAGAAAAGGGTTTCTTTCTGGAGTTTTGGGCACAGGCTCCGGATACTTATACGGTAGGACTTTTTTCACCGAGAGGAGAGTATGTAGAAAAAGTACCCCTATCTGTCGGTGTCACCGGAAGTCAGATCCGTTTTTCGATAGAGAACACAAAAATCCTGATTTTTTATGGATTATTGGATCCGTCCTCCGCCGGCATGCTAATCTGGATTCGGATGGAGAGTCCCACTCCCGGTACCTGGCGGCTTCGGATTTTTCGAGAATCGGTCATATTGGGAAGATACGATATCTGGCTTCCGATGGAACATTTTATAAGTCAAGATACCTATTTTTTAAGACCGGATCCGGATACGACGATCTGTGAACCGGGAAATGGAGCAAATCCTATGACAGTAACGGCTTATAATCACAAAAATGGAAATCTCTATTATCAAGCCAGTCGTGGTTTTACAAGAGAAAACGGAATCAAGCCGGATTTTGCGGCACCCGGTGTTACTGTGTATGGTCCGGCAAAAAATGGCCGGTACCGGACAGGAACTGGAACGAGTATTGCAGCCGCAGTGACAGCAGGGTGTGCAGCCCTTCTTTTAGAGAAGAATCATCGTTATTCCGGTTTCCAGATTAAAAATCTTTTGATTCGCGGCACAGCAAAGAAAAACCTTACTTATCCCAATAAGGAGTGGGGTTACGGGGAAATTGATTTATACAAAAGTCTGGGCAGTATCCGTTAAGTGATTTTTAAGTATCTGGTAAAGTTGATTTTTGAGTTGATTCTCATTTTTACCGGTGTTATAATGAAAATCGTTATTTCACCAAAAAGGTGCAGGGCCGGATGAACTGGTCCTGCTATTATACAATAAGAGAAAAGAGGGATAGAATGGAATTTTCTATGTTATTTGGCCCACTGATTGGGGCAGTCATCGGCTATTGTACAAACTATATTGCGGTAAAAATGCTGTTTCGTCCTCTGCGTCCAGTCAAAATTGGGAACTTTACCCTTCCGTTTACACCGGGAATTATTCCAAAAGGGCAGAACAGGCTTGCGAAGGCATTGGGACAGGCAGTGGGAACTACGTTGCTAACCCAGAAGGATTTTGAGGAGACACTAATGTCTGAACAGATGCTTTCTCACTTAGACCAGATTGCCGAGAAGCTTTATGAGACGCAGGAAGACGAGATGAATTTAAAGGATTACTGTCTTCTTGTTACAGAGGAAGAAGGATACCAGGACGGCAAAGGAAAGCTGGTAAATACAGTGACAGACAAGATTATGGACGGGGCATGCCGGATTGATTTTACTGAAATTATTGCGGATAAAGGCGTGACGGCGGTAAAAGAACATTTGGACGGTTTTCTTGCAATGATGATTACGGATGATATGATTCGTTCTTTTGCTCAGCCTTTAGGAGATAGTATAGAAAAATATGTGGCTGAGGAAGGTCCGGCTTTAGTCTGGCCAATTGTCTACGATGAGGTAACAAAGTTCGAACAAAAAACACCGGGAGAAACTTTAATTTCTCTCGGTGTCAAAAAAGATACTGTCAAAAAAGCAGTAAGAACGATATACTGTGATTTTATTCGTACCAAGCTGGCAGATATTATAGAAAAGATCAATATCAGTGCCATGGTGGAAAAGAAGATCAACGATATGGAAGTAGAAGATATCGAGATCCTTGTTATGTCCATCATGAAAAAAGAACTGGGCGCCGTTGTCAATCTCGGTGCTGTCATTGGATTTGTGATTGGTCTTCTCAATCTGTTTTTGTAAGTTTGTTTTTGTAAATAATCTTCTTAAAATCCCAATTCTTCGCCCACTAAGATCACCTTGATTCGTCCCGGTATTCTGGAGAATCGGGTGGTCACAATCTGGGCACAGATACAGTCAGGGCTAAGACAGTCACCACAGACACCGGTCATAGCACATGGAGTCTTACAATTTAAGCGGAGTGCATTCGGAGCGGAAGCCGTTCCTCTTACTCTGGCTACAGCCGCGGGAAAATCCGGTGCCACTTTGTTCATTCCGGCAACGATGATCACGTTGGAAGGACCAAAGCACAATGCGGCTACACGGTTGCCGGAGCCATCAATATTAACCAGTTCTCCGTCTAAGGTGATTGCATTCGAACTCATAAGGTAATAATCTGCTAAAGCAGCCTGGGAAAAGATTTCTCGTTTTGCCTCGGCACTTTTTGCTAAATCCCGGTTTATATAGCTGTAATCAGAAGCCTCATCTGATAAGATAAAATCTTTAAATCCGATTTCACTTAAGGTCACAGAGCCTCCACAGGTGATGGAACATCCTTTTGTAAAATAGCTTTTTACTTTTTCTAAAGCTTCTTCTTTTGTCGGGCAGTAGCATGCCTCAAATTGTCGTTTTTCCATCTTCTTAATCAAAGTATTTGCGAGTATTTCATAAGATTGTTCTTTTGGTGTCATAGCTGTTATCCTCCTTCGATATGATAATGATTCTCTATAGTATAACATATTCTTTAGGGTTTGTCTAAAAGGGAGACCCCATTACTTGTTTTATGTGTCTCTTTTTGCTATAATGACATCAGTTCGAACAAAAATCTTTGTTCGGGACATTATGATACATTAAGAGGTGAAGATTATGGAACAGAAGGAAGAAGTCACACAGGATATTGCAAAGCAGTACAGCCAGGAAAGACCAAAGATTCTTCTGTCTGATTCCTATTTGAATCTGACGATAGAGGCGGGAAAGACCTATTATGGTTCTTTTACAGTACGAAGCGGGAACGGAATTGATCTATGCGGCAAGGTGATATCCACCAATGATAAGGTTGTTTTAGAAAATCACGAATTATCCGGAACAGAATGCAGCTTACCCTTTTATTTTAAGGGAAAACTTGCGACTTCCGGGGAGGAACATTTTGGCGATTTTCTTTTATTATCCAACGGAGGAGAGAAAAATCTGCCCTACTGCATTACCGTAGTTCCAAAGAAGTTTTGGATCGGGGAACGGCCAATTGGAACATTAGAGGATTTTTCATCATTTGCAGAGGAAAATTGGAAGACGGCAAGGGAAGCTTTTTTTACAAAAGAATTTAAGGAAGTGTTTATCACAGAGAATCAGGATTCTCTTTTTCTTTATCAGGGATTGTTAAAGGGAAGATCAAGGGATGTGATTTTAGATAACTTTCTACAGGCAACGACAGGGAAAAAACCGGTTACTTTAGAGCCGGATTGTTCTTCTTTAAGACTGAAAGATAAAAAACAGGCCGAAGTCTGTTTTTTAAAAAAAGGCTGGGGCTGTTGTGAGGGAAAGATATACAGCAGAAATCATCATTTGAGGATTAGTCAGGAGTCTTTTGGAGCAGCTGATTTTCAGGAGAACAAATTAAGTGTCCCAGTTTCATTTCAGGAGCAAGATGGTTTTTGTGAAGATATTCTTGTTGTTGAGACTGTCTTTCAAAGAATTGAGGTACCGGTTGTTTTTGTACCGCAAAGAACAGAAAAAAGCCAGGAAATGAGACAGCCACGGGAACGAACCATGGCTAAATTGTTGAAAAATTACGTAGATCTT
>JAUNBT010000410.1:0-668 GCA_030526985.1 Lachnospiraceae bacterium
TTTCTCACAAAGTGCTTTTTCCATTGCTGTACAAAGATCGCACCCACACAATAATTTCTTAAATATTTTTTCATTACCTTATTTCACTGACATCAAACCTATCTATTGCCTATGTTTACATTCTATTTCTAAAAGCTTACAATGGTTTCATCAACTGGACGACGCTGAGCTACAGCAAATTTATTCTCATCTTTGGCATAACCAAAACCAACCGCTGCAATGAGAGCTTCGTTCTTAGGAATCCTCGCCAATGATCGTATCTTTGGCGTATTACAGTGTGAAGCTGGTATCTGAAAAATACAACTTCCGATTCGATATGCATGAAAAGCATTAATCAAGTAGGATATATATATTCCTCCATTAACATACCATTGCAACGGTTCTCCTATATTAAACATTTGACGGTTTACGGTCACGAGAGCCCAGTTAGGAATTTCGTTTTCAAATCCTTTGTTGCCAGGTATCAGCTCTGACATATCTGTTACTGTTTTTGGATTTGTGGTAATGTATACTTTAATAGGTTGTCTGTTACAGGCACTTGGTGCACATGCAGCTAACTCAAGCACCTTTTTTATAATATCTAGCTCAACAGGAATTTTGTTATAACTCCTGATACTATGCCTAGACTGTTTATTGTAAAATATAAATGTAGCTAGTTGCAGACCGAA
>JAUNBT010000410.1:678-1944 GCA_030526985.1 Lachnospiraceae bacterium
CCTGTTCAAAATCCAAAGCTGAATATATAGTTTCCATGCTTGAAATCTGAACATATCCAGCGTCATTAAGATTGATGCCATCAGAAATAACATTGAATCGTTCTATGAAGAAACTAGTATCATTATCTGTATATGTCAAATATGCAGACAATGTGCTAATCCCTTCAACAAACGCATACTTATCTCTGTCGTAACCTTCTCTGTGATATGTCTCCAACAATTCCAACAGTTCCTTAGCCTTTTCATAGCCAAAGCATGGTTTTGGTATCGGCAAGCTCATACCCTTTTCGATGGAATGCACAAGAAGCAAAAGATTCAGTTCAAGCCAGTCTCCTCCCCATCCTAAATTTTCTTCAGGAATTCTCCTGGCAAGTCGATAACAATTTTTTAGCTTTCTTAATTTATCTTTTATCACAATTATCCTCCTCAATATGTTTTTTTCTGTATTTTACTAACAACTGTTTAATTCGAGAAACAATCGACTGTGCAGCTACTGTCTTATATGTGACCGCCAAAAACAATGCGTTATAAAGAATGGAAAATACTACAACTCGAACGAGCAACCCCAGAAAACCTGATACATAAATCAGTGATGATATTTTATAGCTTATCAACCCATCAAGTAGCACACATGCCATAATCGCAATATAATTGAAGAAATATCTTCTGACAGATTTGTGAAAAACCTTTTTAAAAATAAGAATTGGGTCTATTAGCTCGTAAGTTACAGTTCTTGAAATAATTGAACTCCATATTATTCCAGAAAGCCCCCACATTTTACCCATAGCATAGTCGAGCACTATATTACACACAGCCGCCGCCATCGGAACATATTTCCCATACACAAACAGTCCGGCTGTTGTTCTGTATGTAAAGCATGGGTAATGCATATTTGATATATAAAAATACACGCTAGCGGCTATGACTGCATCGACACCAATGACATAACTCTCTCCGAACCAGATTTCGATTAACGGGGACATAAAACAACATATGCCGGCTGCTGTGAACCCGAAAAACCAACCATTCAGATATAAGATTTCAAAGAAAACCTTTTCTTTCTTTTCCGCATCCGAGCTTGCATTCATATTTCCTACGCTAGCAATAATGGAATTCATAATTTGGCTACCAATATTTTTAAACAAATTGACAATCATCTTATAATTCGCATACAAGCCTACTGTAAGCACATTAATTAACATTGATATGAAAATGGAATCAGTGCTTTCAAGAATAATTCCGCCTACCTTGTAAACAACAAGAGCC
>JAUNBT010000410.1:1954-2228 GCA_030526985.1 Lachnospiraceae bacterium
TTTTGACAATTCCAGCAATGTCACTCTTAGCAAGCGGCTTCACGTTTTTTTTCGTCAAGTAAGGATACATCTGATTAGCTTTGCGTGCAACAAAATAATTGTTCAAAAACGTAAAAATAATTGTCATGCACAGGTACGGTAGGAATTGTCTTGTCAGTAAAAGAAAAATAGACTGTGCTACCGTTTGCAGTGCGTAGAAAATTTGCTGATAGATATCAACTATATAGTTTTTTTGATCCGCAATGATCAAAGATTTTTTATAAACAAAAAAATA
>JAUNBT010000411.1 GCA_030526985.1 Lachnospiraceae bacterium
AGGGTTAGGTACAATAATACATGATGTTTGTAGCCCTGCAAGATTAAAAGCTTTCGTTGGAGCAATACAAGTAATACTGTTCATTAAGTTTACTTCTGATACACTGGCAAAGGGTATATATTCTTTATCAGGTGCAACAATATCACAATGAATTTCATCTGAAACAACTAAAACATTATATTTAGCACATAATTGACCAATACGATCAAGTGTTTCTCTACTCCAAATCTTCCCTATAGGGTTATGAGGATTACATAAAATCATCATAGTTGTTTGTGGCATAGCAAGTTTCTTTTCTAAATCTTCAAAATCAATATGATATTCATTACCATCATAAACTAAGTCACTAGATAAAACATGACGCCCATTATTTAAAATAGAATTGTAAAAAATATTATAAACCGGTGATTGAATTAATATATTTTCCCCTACAGTAGTCATTTTTCTAACAATGGATGAAATAGCTGGGACAACCCCTGTGCAAAACATCATCCACTCCTTGTCCATTACAAAATTATGACGTCTACTCCACCAGTCTTCAATACTCTGATAGTATTCATCTGTAACAACATTATAACCAAATATTCCATGGCTTACTCTTTCACTTAAAGCATCAATAACTTCTGGGCAAGTTTCAAAATCCATATCTGCTACCCACATTGGTAATTCTTCTTTTGCAACATCCCATTTTAAGGAGCCTGTACCTTGTCTCTGGGTCATTTTACCAAAATCATATTTCATCATCTTCACCTCTAACTCCAAGCATAAATCTTTTTCTCTTTATTCATGATTGACTCATTTATAATAATTTCTGTCTTTTCTGGATTAATTTTTTCTTTATCCATAATTAATTCACCAATACTATTGGCCTTAATTACACCTGAAATAGGGTTCATTACACTATCAATATGAGAATTAACCTCTGCATCTACAGTTGAATATTCAAAGGCTAAAGTTGTATTTATAAGCTTACAATTTATAAGCTTCAAATTTTCTATATAACATAGACCTTGTAAACTCTCAATTGTACAATTCACAAATGTTATATTTTTAGAATTCCAAGCTAAATATTCACCAATGATTGTTGAGTTATAGACAGTTACATTTTCACAATTCCAAAAAGCATCTTTAGAGATAAGTTTTGAATTATGAACTTCAATGTTCTTACCACCATCAAAGGAATAATTTCCTGTTAGATTTAAATTATCAATAATAATGTCCTTACTATTCATTCCAAAATAATCGCCTCTAGCAGAAACATTTTTTATTTTAATATCTTTACAGTTCCAAAATGATTCTAAAGCTAAAGGCATGTCTGTATTTTCTAAAGTTATCTTACTTGATCTTCTAAATGTTTTTGGTGCTTCAATAACACTATTTGAAATATGGATATTATCTGTATACCATATACCTGAACGAGCTGTTTCTAATAATGTTGAATTTGTTACTTGAATATTTTCACAATACCATAATGGATATTTCCATTTAAAAATACTTTGATCAATTGTGACATTCTTACTTTCTTTTAATGGTGATTCACCATCTGCAAATACCGAATCCTCTATTTTAATTCCATCACTTTTAAAAAGTGCTCTCTCTCCACTTAAAAATTTTTGTTTAACCAATTCCATTTTTACTCCTCCCAATACTTAAAAATTAACCATTTTGTTTTAACATATGGATTAAATAATCCAAGCACTCTATCTTCTTTTGAACAATATGCAAATCCTCTAAAAGTAAACATCTTTGACATTTTAAGAGTAATATTTGCTTGTTAATATCATCATCTTTATACGATTTAATAAAATTCTCTATCTGCTGAGAACTACATCCAGCATCCTGCAAATTTGTTATAATACTTTTTTCTGATATCTGACCTCTCATAACCATTGCCCTCCTAATAATAATTTTAGACCTGTGGCTATCTAATATCAAATACCTATATCAAATATGTAAGTATACTTGAAAGGCATGATATAGAAAACTATAATTGAATAAAGGAGTGAAGCCTATGGAATTTAGAGTTTTACAATATTTCTTAGCTGTTGCTAGGGAAGAAACTATCTCTGGAGCTGCTGAAAGCCTTCACATTACACAACCTACACTTTCTAGACAAATGAAAGAATTAGAGGATGAATTAGGTAAACAATTATTTATCCGTGGAAATCGTAAAATCACTCTCACAGAAGATGGAATGCTATTAAGGCATAGGGCAGAAGAAAT
>JAUNBT010000412.1 GCA_030526985.1 Lachnospiraceae bacterium
CTTGCGTTGATATTTCACTGATGGAAATGTTGGATAGGGACGGAGCTTGTGTATCATGTGAAAAATCAGGTCGAATTGCACATTGCAAAGCAGACACATAAAACCAATTTTCCGTACAGAAGCTTTGTCCATTAAAATTCTGATTTACTGCATTAAACCCAACAGAATCTGCTGATGTGATAATTCCTACATGCCCCAATGAACTAGTACCACAAGTCGAACAGCTATGATTCACCTTCCATACAGCGATGTCTCCTGGTTGATAATTACCAGCAACTCTTTTCCACCCAGATGGCAGTGTATTGTAGGCATATGCATTGGCATTTCCACCAGGGGTACTTGTTCCCAAATATCGGTAATAATATGCAATTAAATCAACACACTGTGCACCATACACACCATCATAATCTAATGACTTTCCCTTCTGTGACTGCGCCCATGCCACTGAGTCTGATTGCGAATGACTCGTGTATGCATAAGTCGAAACAACTGTAGCAAACATCAGTAATACCACCATAACTAATCCAAAATTCACTTTAAATAATGCACTCCCAATATTAATCGACTGTTTCTGTCCCATATGATACCTCCTCCTTTATACGTATTCCATCTCCGTTAAAGATCTGTATAATCAGGGAGTAGCATTTCCCACACGCTCGCTTCCCAATTATCTTTAAAAATAGTATTAATTCTCCTCTCATTATTATCATATTTTACCTTATTAATATTAATATACATTTTGCATTTTATATTTACAATTGTTCAAATACAATAAGTGAAAATACATTTAAATATATGGTAAAAATATGTGTTTTATCTAAATAGACTAATCACATTATCTCCATGATAATATGTGTTATATCCTCCATGATTCCAACATCTGCCTTGAGAAAAACAGGATTCGCAGTTTATCATTTTTACCGATATTTTAGTTTTTGATACTTGCTAATGTATAGGGCGTACACTATTTTACTAATATTATACCGCGTACAACTTACATACACAGTATCCAAAAATGTCAGAAATCGAACAGTTTATGTAATATCTTCAAATTAACTATTAATTCGCTTTACTTATCTCTTGTTCTTTGAATCAACATTTCCTTTCAATCAAGTTTTTTTGATATTCATCATTCACATAACTGCAATAATCCAATTTTCAAAAGTCATGAATAAAATAAACTATATCCGAAAATTCCATTTGAAAAAGCCAGCAAAAGTGGTAGAATAAGCATATTCAAAATTTTTTACTCTGCTCTTTAAAATACAATAAAAATTCAAAAGGAAACTACGATATAAAATGACAGATTTAAATGTGATGATTTGTGACGATGATCCTATGTGGATTGAAAAATCTAAAAAATACCTGCAAGATTTTTCCAAAGAAACATCCTCCCCCATACAGATTGAAATTTCTAACAGCAAAGAAGATTTAAAGAAGTATGAGGGAGCGCCAATCGATGTCTTATTTCTGGACATCGAACTTGGGGATGAACATGGTATTGAAATTGCGAAAGCAGTAAAGGATAAATGGGGCAATTGTCAGATTGTGTTTGTTACGAATTATCTTTTTTATGCCATGGATGTATACGATGTTGAACATACTTATTTTGTAATAAAAGAACAGTTTCAACAGAGATTACCAGATGTTTTTAAGAAAGTTCTTCATGAACTTGAACATCGTGAAAAGAAATTGCTATTTCATACAATTGAAAATAAGGAAATCATATTACATGCTGACGAAATCCTATATTTTGAAAGAAATAGCCGAATCACCAACATTATAACCAATCGTGGGCGTTTCGAAATCCGGGATAAAATTAATGAGATTGCCCCTCGTCTTTCTCAGTTGGATTTTGTCCGTTGTCATAACAGCTATCTTGTATATTTACCTGCAATCCAAGAGATGTCTAATACTTATCTGATGATGGAAAATCAGGAAAAAATTATAATTAGCAGAGCATACAAAAGACACGTAAAAGAACAATTCTTAAAGTGGGCCAACTTACAACTATCCTAACGGGAATTGCAGAATGAAACCGGGGAGGAATATGAAATTTGAAAGTAATAATGATTTGCATCATGGTCATTTTATTTGTGATTTTGCTTATGGTCGGCTTTCTGACAACGGAGAAAGAAGAGGAAGAAAATAAGCTGTTAAGATCTTACCTGATGTCCATGGATAACTTCTATCATTTGTTAGAAGAAAAGAATGAAGCATT
>JAUNBT010000413.1 GCA_030526985.1 Lachnospiraceae bacterium
CAAAAGACCGGTAAGATAATCCCGAAAAGCAACATTTTGCAATGTCTTTTCCCGTTCTCTGTTGGCTGCAATCTTCATGCTTCGTTTTACTCTCTTTTGAAGGCTGACAACACTATGCGGTTTCCCGGCGAAATCGTCTGCTCCAAATTCAAGGGCACTCTCTTCTAGCTGGGTTTCCCAGGGAGCGGTAGCAATCACAGGAATATTCCACACTTCATTTTCCTTTTGCAGCAATTTTAATACATCTAAGCTGTCTATGTCCGGGAGAGTCAAACTTAAAATCACTGCTGCCATATCATATTCATAACTTGCAATACGGGCCAATGCTCTCTGTCCGTCCACCGCTTCCATAACTTCATACTGATTTTCAAATATTTTTCTTACTTTCTTTCTATAATTCTCATCTTCATCTGCAATGAGAATAATCTGCCGTTTCTTCTGGGTACTCTGAAGAGCTGCTTCCTGATTATGATTCCGGGTTTTTCCTTTTTCTATTAACATTTTTTCAAATTCACTGCGTGGAATCGGCCTTGAAAAAAGGAAGCCCTGTGCATAGTCACAGCCCATCTCCCGCAGTCTTTCGAGCTGTTCTACTGTTTCCACACCTTCCGCCACGACCTTTAGGTTCATCCATCTGGCCAGACTGATAATAAAATGAATAATTCCCTGATCTACCGGTTTTGCCGTCTCACTTTGGATGAACTGCATATCCAGTTTTAAGATATCCATAGATTAAGAGAGGAATAGCCACTTCCAAAATCATCCATCTCGATAATGAAGCCCTGATTTCTCAGATGATTCACTGTCTCCACAATCTGATCCGGATTTTCTGTGTATGCCGTCTCTGTAATCTCAAGATGAAGACGACTCGGCGGAATATCATATTTATTTACTATATTCAATAAAATACTGTCCAAATCTACATTATAGATATCTGCACGAGATACATTGACTGATACATCAATCGGCGGATATCCTTTATCATCCCATTCACGCAAAGCAATACAAGCCTGTTCCCAGACAAACTGATCCAGCTTCGTAATAAAGCCATTTTTTTCAAATAAGGGAACGAACTCACCCGGCGATTGGAATCCCCATTCTGGGTGGTTCCAACGGACCAGTGCCTCTGCTCCCACCATCTCATTATCTTTAATACTGATTTTGGGCTGCAGATAAATTTCGAACTGGCCTTCTTCTAATGCTGATTCCATGATATCCGTGATTGCCTGTTCCTTCACCAGCTTATCTCTCAATTTATGGTCATAGACTGCAAAATATTTTCCATACTGTCCTTTGATACTACGTGCTGCCAAAAGTGCTCTGTCACACATCTGCTCCACTGTAATTGAGCCATCATCTACATTAAAAATGCCCCATTTCATCACTACATCTTTGGCTGGCAAATAATGATTAATCATCTCTCCTGCATCAATGAAAAAATCGTCCTTATATTCTCCCTGTCTTTCAATCAGGCAGGCAAATTGATCTGCATTAAATCGCCCACAAATCCCATTTTTCCCAACAAATTTCTGATACATCTTTGCGACTCCGCACAACAGCTGATCACCGGCTGGTATTCCGAATACATCGTTAATTAATTTGAAATTTTCGATATCGGAACAAACGATATCATATTCTTTGTCTGGATTTTGTGTGAGAATTTCTTTCACGCGCTGATAGAAAAATTCTTTGCTGTAGAGACCTGTCAATCTATCATGCTGAATTAGATTGATCATCGCAGCAGTTTCGCGTAAATTGATGATGCTTGCTACCCTGTGCAGAATAATCTGCGGTCTATAAGGTTTTGCAACGAAATCAGATGCACCATGAGATAATGCCGCCACTTCATCTGCTTCCCCGTCACTTTGTGTCGTAACGATCACCGGAATTGATGAATAGAGTGGGTCTGCCTTCACATGGGACAAGAATGTATATCCATCCATAATTGGCATCATAATATCTAGCAAAATAAGAGAAATTTCCTCTCCGTACTCTTTCAGAATATCAAGAGCCGCCTGGCCGTTCTCTGCTTCAAGGATTTTGTAATGTTCCTCGAGTATGCCTCGGAGCATCGCACGGTTAATCGTGTTATCCTCCACAACCAATATTGTTTTTTGTAGAATCATTCTTCATTCCTCTTAATCTATATTTGATTAGTACATTTCAGTTAGACTTATTCTATCATATCGAGGCAGATTATGCAATTATTTTAAGACTTTT
>JAUNBT010000414.1:0-328 GCA_030526985.1 Lachnospiraceae bacterium
ATTAGTTGAATTTATTGGGAGATAGATTAAGTGAAATAAGAGATAAAACTTAGAACTAGGAAAATGGTACAGAAAAAATGAGGAGTCTGTTGCAACAGCCTCCTCAAAATCTATTCTTTACCATTCCAACAATAGGTACAAAGTTTACAAGGATCAATTCCTACAGAGGCAATCATATCATCCAGACGATGATATAAAAGTGAGGAGAAATTCAATTCTCGTCCAATAGTTGCAGTCATTTCCTGATAACGATCGGTGGTCGGATCGGTGTATTCTTCTAAGTAGCGTTCAGAATCATTTCCTTCCAAACGACGGATGACTCTTCTGG
>JAUNBT010000414.1:338-2219 GCA_030526985.1 Lachnospiraceae bacterium
CAGATCCATTTCGGAGGTGGATCTGGAGAAATTCAGATATTTGCAGCCATAGACGATAGGCGGACAGGCAGTGCGAATATGAACTTTTCTGGCGCCGCTTTGGTAGAGAAATTCTGTCGTTTCTCTTAGCTGGGTTCCACGAACGATGGAATCATCAATGAGAAGTAAATCCTTGTTACGGATCAATTCATGAATCGGAATAAGCTTCATCTTGGCAATCAGATTACGTTTGCTTTGAATGGTAGGCATGAAGGAGCGGGGCCAGGTTGGTGTATATTTGATAAAAGGTCTGGAAAAAGGAATTCCAGAAGCGTTGGCATACCCCACAGCATGAGCAATTCCCGAATCCGGAACACCGGCTACGGTATCCGCAGTGGCTGTATCACGTTTTGCCAAAAGCTCACCGCATTTGTAGCGCATATTTTCTACACTGATTCCCTCATAAGAAGAGGATGGGTAGCCATAATAAACCCACAGAAATGTACAGATTTTCATTTCTTTTCCAGGAGCGACCAATGTGGTAATCGCTTCTGGTGTCATAACAACGATTTCTCCAGGACCTAGTTCTCTATAGTCTTGATATCCTAAATTAAGATAGGCAAAACTTTCAAAACTGGCACAAAAAGCATCCTCCTTTTGACCAATTGCCACAGGAGTGCGCCCCATACGGTCTCGGGCAATGTAAATACCCTTGGACATCATGCACAGGATGGTCATAGATCCTTCAATGATTTCCTGAGCGAACTGTAATCCGTCAATCAGGTTTTCCTTCTGGTTAATGAGAGCAGCCACCAGTTCGGTAGCATTAATATCGCCACCACTCATTTCCTGAAAATGTGTGGTCCCAGATGTGAAGAGTTTACTGACAATCGTATCCGCATTACTGATTTTTCCTACAGTAGTAATGGCATAGGTTCCGTGATGAGAACGGATTAGAAGGGGTTGTGGTTCATAATCTGAGATACAGCCAATTCCGATGTTCCCCTTCATTTCATTTACATCTTTTTCAAATTTAGTACGGAAAGGTGAGTTTTCAATATTGTGTATTGCACGGTCGAATCCATCTTTTCCATAGACTGCCATACCACCCCTGCGCGTTCCCAGATGTGAGTGATAATCTGTTCCAAAAAATAAGTCGAAGACACAGTCTTCTTTTGAAGCTACGGCGAAAAATCCACCCATATAGTTTTCCTCCCAGCATATATTATTTTGAGCAGAGTCCACCTGTGGTCCTTTGCTCCAATGCTTATAGGTACAGCATATAGGGAATTAATTTGAAAGTCAATCAAAATTGAAGGGACTATAAACGACTTTTGAGTTATAGTTGAATTCTATGACTTGTGACAATTTAGGGCCTTTACTTTTAGCCGGTGATATAGTACTGTAAATAATTAAATGAAACGATAACAGGAGGATGATAAGATTGAAAATAGAACATATCGCAATGTATGTCAATGATTTAGAAGCTACAAAGGAATTTTTTGTTAAGTATCTGGGAGCTGTTTCCAATGATGGATACCACAATAAAACGACAGATTTTCACTCCTATTTCTTGTGCTTTGAAGATGGGGCAAGATTAGAGATTATGAACAAACCACAGATGGATGATTCTGAAAAAACTATGGTAAGAACAGGTTTGATACATATTGCATTTAGTGTGGGCAGCAAAGAGAAAGTAGATGAACTGACTGCGATTATGAAAGAAGATGGATATACCGTTGCCAGTGGTCCGAGAACTACGGGAGATGG
The DNA here is from genome assembly GCA_030526985.1 of Lachnospiraceae bacterium. Taxonomy (GTDB): domain Bacteria; phylum Bacillota; class Clostridia; order Lachnospirales; family Lachnospiraceae; genus SIG292. The sequence goes on from JAUNBT010000414.1 coordinate 2,088, forward strand.
ATATTATGAAAGTTGTATTGTTGGTATTGAGGGAAATCAGATAGAATTAACAGTTTAATCTCATCAAGGAAGCTGCAGAGCGGCTTGCGAATATCCGCTTTGACCCTCGGCACTTTATTTTGGCACTTTATT